>NZ_JBYCKN010000131.1:0-14895 GCF_057473405.1 Sulfobacillus sp. TH-112 | reverse complement strand
CTTTTGTGGGCGGCTGGGTATTTTGGTTCTCGAGTATCCTTAACATCGCCGCCGAAGCCACTGCTGGAGCACTCTTTACTAAAGTGTGGTTCCCATCCATTCCGGTCGTCGTGTTCTCGGTTGGATACGCCATCATCATTACTGGAATTAATTTCCTCACTGTGCGAGGATTCAGCCGTGTTGAGTCCTCCATGTCGTGGGTGAAAATCGTGGCTACTTCGCTCTTTATCGTCACCATTCTGTTCGTGATAACCCATCTCCTCCATGCCACCACTCCCACTGGACCCACTCTATGGTTCCGCCAGCCAGGCTTCTTTCCCCACGGCATTAAAGGCATCGGCGCCGCAATGATTCTCGTCTTATTCTCGATGTCTGGCACCGGAGTATTAGGGCTCGCCGCTCCACAAGTCCAGCACCCAGAACAGGTCATCGGCAAAACGATTCGCAATACCGTGATCGCCATCTACGTTCTCTATGGAGCATCCGCCCTCGGATTAACCGCCCTCATCGTCTGGTCGCATATGCCAACCGCAAGTAGTCCCTTCACGATGGCACTCGGTCGTCTACCGTGGTCATGGCCGGCCCAGGTCTTTAACTTTGTGATTCTAGTCGCGGTGCTCAGCGCGATGAATGCCGGGCTCTATGCGACCAACCGGGTCTTAGCGACACTGGGTCGGATCCACGATGCGCCCCGCTTCGTCGCCGAGCAGAGTCATGGGATCCCTCGAAAAGCCAACTTAATTTCGGGCATCCTGTTAGTTATTGTCAGCGGTCTCGCGTACTTTCTCCCCAAAACGGCATACACCTATCTCGTCACGGCAACGGGATTTCAGGCTCTCTTCGTATGGATTCTGATCGTAGCTACACAAATCCGATATCGACCACAATTACTTAAAGAGGGCAAAACCTTAAAATACCGTATCCCCTTTTATCCATGGCTTTCGTGGCTTGCCATCGCTCTCATGGTCGGAGCCATTGCTACGGCTCCACTCGCACCCCACGAGCTTATTCCGCTGGGACTGGGCATTGCTGTCGTTCTCCTCCTGGTAGGAGTCTATTTCCCGGTAAGACGGGCACGGATGAAAGCCTCCACACCGAATCGCTAGTACCCAGCGTCGAGGTCCACTCCCGTGACTAGGGGTTCATGAGCCAAAAACGACCTCCAGTTAGCCAGAAAGATCTCCACCAACCGTTCATTATAATGAGGTGTCCAACCACCGGTATGCGGAGTAATGAGCACATCATCCATCTCCCAAAGAGGACTATCGTGTGGCAGCGGTTCGTCTTCGAAGACATCTAGTCCCGCGCCTCGAATTGTGCCGTCGGAGAGTGCTTGGGTTAGTGCCGCTTGATCCACCACCGGGCCGCGCCCAAAATTGATGACCACGGCACTGGGCTTGAGAAGAGACAGTCGACGGTGGTCGACAAAATGATGGGTCTTCTGCGTCAAGGGTAATAACACTACCAGGTAGTCAGTCTCCGGAAGGACCGTATTCACGGAATCGAGAGACAAGACGTGATGAAAGTCGGACAAATCGCCCCCATGCGTGTTGACCCCCATGATGGTCATATCAAACGTCTTCGCCTTACGCGCTAATTCACGTCCAATCGACCCCGCTCCCAAAATGAGCAGCGTCTTCCCAGAGAGTTCGTCAGGAAAATACTGTCGTTCCCAATGTCGTTCCTCTTGATTCTTCCAATAGTGGTGCAACTGGCGGGAAAAAGAGAGCATCATGCCCAAAATCTGCTCTGCAATCGGTTTGCCATGGATTCCCCGAGAATTCGAAAGTAAGATGCCGTGCTCCCGCATGTATTTTAATGGCAACGTGTCGACACCCGCCGAGACGGAATGCACCCATTGCAGATGCGGCAGCGATTGGAGCCCTTCTGCGGTGATGTTGGCGCCCGATCCCACTAGCACTGTGGTATCCAGGCTCGCCTTTAGGGCGTCGCTCTCTGTCGCTGCCGGCAAAGGCGCAAACAGCCACTTTTCTGTGGGAATGGCTTCGCGAAGCATTGACTCAAGATGGGACTCTATGGAATGCGCAAAATGTATCACACTGACCGCTCCTTAATTATACCTGTCGATGGTTAGTCATGCTGGCTCAATGTTCTCATCCGACACCGGCGTTAACGATTCACGTTCACTAGCAGAAAGGCTAATCCGCGTCGATTGAAGAATTTCCTCCCACTGCTCTGACGAGTGCCCAGACACGATGGGGATGGTGACAAAGTCTTGATTGTCACTCATCCAACGAATGGCGAGCGCCGTAATACTCACCTGCTTTGTCTCGGCTAACTCGCGAAGACGTTCATACGTGTGCTGGTTTTTCTGACTCTGATAATCACGAATCAAATCTGGCGGCATCTCGTTCCACCCACGCGAGACAAGCTTAGCCAATACGCCCCGTGCCTGGGCGCTATACGGGATCACGGGTAATTCGGTTCGCTTGTGATAAGACACCATCGCCTCATCCATCCACTTGAGAGTCTTGTCCGGCATATTCTCGACGTTCAATTGCGCTAGGCTCCACATCGGCTGATTGGCTACAAATCCGCGCGAGTGGGCCTCTTCCGCTACGTGTTGGGCTTCTTGCAGTCGCTTGACACTCCAATTGGAACATCCATAATAGCGAATCTTTCCTTGTGCCACCAACAGCTCACAAGTCTCTAAGAGCTCCTCCACCGGCTGGGAGGGATCGTCTCGATGCAACCAATAGAGGGGGATCGTCTCTATTCCCAACGCTCGCAAGCTCGCCTCACAATCAGATACCACGTCATCACGAGACATTCTCGGGGTGGTGAGTGTCTCCCACTCCGGATGTCCTCCTTTGGTAGCAACCACGACATCCTGACGGTGATTATGCCTCTTAAGCCAGCGGCCAATTACCGCCTCACTAACCCCCGCGCCCGCCTTTGTCCAAATCGCGTAGGCACGCGCTGTATCAATGAAATTGCCCCCTTGGTCAATGTATCGATCCAAAAACCGAAATGCGGTGTCTTGGTCAATCGCCGATCCGACGCCCCCCGCGCCGAAACAGATCTCTGACACCATCAAATCGGTGTGCGGTAATGGTCGCTGTCTCATCCCATCATCTCCTTCGATTACTTTAGGTGAGTACTCAAAGGGTAGCAAATTCTTTCCCAAAATATAAGTAAAGGATAAACAAAAAGGACCCATAGGGTCCCCTTTTGTCCGTTCTCCCCGTATTCTCACTAACCAATATTTTCCGCTAAACTTGGACTCAGATCTTCGCTAGACGATGATTCTAAGGTCTTTTTCCGGGTCTCTGGCAGTCCAATTAAGGTGACAATTGCAATCAATAGACTACCGGCGGCTAAGAAGTAGATCGCGAACGCTTCGCCGTATACCTTGAACAACAGCGGGAATATAAAGGCGGAAATGGTCGCGCCTAAACGTCCACTCGCGACCGTAATCGCCTGAACTAGGGTGCGCACCTTGGTGGGAGCAATTTCCACACCGGAATTACCGTTTTGCGCAACCGCGCACGGGCCCATTTGCGCGGTAAAGGTATAGGTAGCGAATAGCATGAACGCAGGCAGCGTAGCCATGACCACGGAAGAATCCTTTAAGATTCCAAACCCCACCAAGGCACACGCTGATAATACCGCCCCCAGTGCTTGCAGACGTTTGCGTCCCCATTTATCAATCACTAATAGCACCACACCTAAGGCGGGAAGAGAAAACGCCCCATACATCAAAATGGTGAATCCTTCAGGGCTAAATCCCAGACCTTTCGCGATCAGCGTTGGACCATAAAGCCCACTACTATATCCGACAATGTCCCCTAAAAACCACAGCAATGAGGCCGACACTATCGGTTTCCAATGGCGCGCAAAGTAGTGGCCAAATGTATGGGTGTCTTTGAGGGTGACCCCTTCTAAATCATGAGCCACTGCCACGTCACCGGCGATTTCTTGCAATACTTGTTGTGTGGCTTCTTTATCGCCTTTAATTCGTGCTAAGAATCGGGCCGTTTCGGGCAATCGACGGCGCAGATAAATCACGGTTGCAGTCGGTACCGCTCCCATGGCTAAGACAATACGCCAGGTATCAGACGGACTCAGCCCTAATCCCTTACAAGCAAAGTCTACGGCACCTGCTAAGATCGCCCCCACAACCCAACTAATACCAAACCCTGCAGCCATAATCTTGCCACGGTCTTGAGCATTAGCATGCTCTCCCATAATTGTCGGCGATAGGACATAATCTGCCCCTGCGCCTATACCAAAAATCAGGCGCACAATGATAAGCCAGGTGACATCAGGCACGAAGGCTTGCGCAATGGCAGCGACAGACATGATGAGTACATCCACCCCATAAAATCGCTTGCGTCCCTTGTTGCCAATTAATCCAAAAATAATGGCCCCAACGGCCATTCCAAAGAGGGCGGATCCGGTAAGCAGTGACGATTCAATGCCAGTGAGCGATTTCATTCCGAAACTCGCCAAAACCAGTGGCAGCACAATCGAAATCGACGACAGCCCATAACCATCCCCCAGCACTCCCATGCCAGTGGTAAACATCGTCCGTAAATGAAAAATGCTAAATCTCTTTTGATCCTGAGCTTCGAACACCCAAGCCCACCCCTTATCGATCATCTAAGAAGGCTTCATGCCTCCTTAAGCATTAAGGGTATATTGACAGCGTTGAGGTAAGATTAACCCGCGCGATCCATTCCCTTAATGTTCTGTTAAGTTAGGGTTAAGACAGGTATGAGAGACTCTGCGATAATGGCAGGGACTCATTCTCACAATATTACATAGAAGAAAGGTGGAATACTCATGAGCACAACCTATGAGCTATCTCGCGATACACTTTCGGTAAAGATTAGTGATTTAGGAGCGCGAGTGGAACAAATTCATTGGTCGACCCACCACCGCAATTGGTTGCATTCGCCCTCTTCTGAAGAGGAATTTGCCCCATTCATTTTCGGCATTCAGCCTCTTTTCCCCCCGGGGAGAATGGCACACGGTCGGTTTCTCTTAAAAGGGCATCCGTTCGAATGGCCCATCAACGATCATGCGGGGCCCAGTAATCTGCATGGATTCGGATGGGATAGTCAATGGGATGTTGCCCAAACCACCACCGACTCCGTCACCCTATACCTCGACAACGCTCTCGTGCAAAAGACCTTTGGCGGTCCATTTTCGCTCGCGATCCGATATGCAGTGTCAAAAAACAATACCTTCGCCATTCATGCAGTCATGAAAAACCAGGGGACGATCCCGCTCCCGGCCGCCTTAGGCTTTCATGCTAATATTGCGCTGCGTGACGATAACTATCGCTGTCACTTTCCCGCAATGGAGCCCTGGCAAATCGATGACGACAAGGTCCCGACCGGGGAAAAATTGCCCGGGCTCCCCAAAGAGTCTAAAGACGCTCGCAGCATCTGCGAGGACACCCCTTATCACATTGTCGATGGCGAATCCAACCGAGTGACCCTGACCAGCGCAAGCGGGGCCTTCGAAGCGATATTTGAGGGGAGCAATAAATTTCGTCAATTCGTCGTTTATCGACCGTCGTTGGACGCGAATTTTCTTTCTATTGAACCGTATAGTTGGCTCCCCAACGCCCCAAATCTATCACTACCGGATTCCGACACGGGAATGATCATACTCAATGACGGCGAAGAAGTGACCTGGGATTACAGCATTCAGTTTCGCACTCTTTCACCAAACGAATAGGCAATACCCAGACCCGCAATATGCCCAATGCCCGCGGGTCCGAGGATGCCGTGGTTGTCAAGAATAGCCCCGAAAATCAGACGCTTGCGATAGACAATCCCCGTGGCCCGATGGTCTTTCGGTCACGAGGATTGTTTACTCGTATAGAACATCATCTGTCCACCTTGGAGATCCCACTCACGACTGCCATCCCAATGCCTAAGGTTATCCCCCACCCATCAAAGGCGAGTTCTGAAAGATGTCCCTGAAGACTTGCGGCCCTGCTAGCACCAAAGCTCCCAAAATACATAAAAACAGCACAATCCCGATAGATATCCAGTGAATGGAACGACGTGCTTTAACCGAGGGCACGTCTACGGATTGAACCGTGGTGGCCACATCCACAAAATGGTCAAACCGTTCACGAGAAAAATTCACATGTAGCAATTGCTCTTTTACCTCGGATAAATAATTCTCATCCCAAGTCTCCTGACTTGCCATAAGAGCTCCATCATAGGGTTCAAAGAGTTCGAGTCCCTCATCTGCGGCAAAGGCCAATAGTCCGGTCGATGCGCCTTCTAAGTCCGCTGGGTCGGCAATGACATAGCGCACAATGGTCTCGCGAAGAGTAGAAACCTCATCGCTGACCTTCAATGATTGTTCCGCCTCAAATGACACGCGTTCACCCTCATCCTTCATCTCTTACATCCTTCAGCCTAATGTCCCTATAATTCTCGGTTCGACGGCGAATTCCTCTAATTATAAGGGAATCGAGGGCGATTGTGCGAGTCTCTTCACCATGAGGCGCTGATGTTCCACTATTGTGAGACACATTTTCTACCCACGTTTGGTAGGTTGATCATTTTATTCTTTTTTGCGCCATCGTCATACTTTAGAAATATATTTATGGTTTATTGAAAATGTCACCTACGGCCGAACTAGGACGCCGCAGACCGCGAGAGCCGCTTATGAAAGTAGAGCAATGAGGCCAAATTAGGAGGGAATTCGGATGGTTAACGAGTCGACCTTAATTGGAGTGAAACTCCCACTACAAACGGTGCGGCATACCTGTCACGTTTGCCACGAACCTTTTTTGTATCGATTTGACGGACACTATCTCAAAGACCAATTGCACCCTGTGGATTGGATTTGTCGTCAATGCTTCCCTAAATGGCTCCTGTCACACGAAGCCATGTAGCCAAGTATCGACGGTCACCCAGGAGGCACGACTGGCGCCTCCTGGGCAATCCCTTAAGTGTCACTCCCACGATGGCATTCCCAAGCGATGCCGCTTTTCGGGTGACACGCGATGTCGCACTGAAAGCGCGTAGATCACGCCAACACTGAGAATCACGATCCAAAACACGCCCGCCCATGCTAAAGGAAACGCCAGCGGAATAATGGATTCGTACAGCACCAACCAAAAGAGTGCTACCGCTAAAATTGGCAATACGAAGTGCAAGACGATTTGAACCCAATGCCGTTCCTGATGGGATTGGCGCATCAACGAAACATTCATCAACGTATGCGACGTGACTAAACCGAATAGCACCGTCGTGGTCAATACATTAAATGCTTGTCGTGGCCCCAACCAAAGCCCAAAGGACAGAGCCACCACCACCGCCCCAAGAGCCAGTACAGAGATACTCCAAGCTGGAGCACGCCGTCCATTGACTTGAGCAAAATGCGTTGTCACCAACTTATCACGCCCCACCGCATAGAGGACGCGTGCTGAACTGGTTAGTAGCGCTAAACTATCCATGAGCGCGCTATTCACCGCCAGTACCACTAGTGCAACGGCCCCTACCGGTCCCAAATAATGCAGAAACACTGTCACTCCGGGCGCATTGGCCCTCGAAAATGCCCCCATATTGGCTTCGCCCCATCCCACCGTCAAGGCATAGGCCGAAAGGGTCAACGCCGCACCGACCAGCGTTAATGAAACCACCGCGGCTTTCCCAATGAGGCGTCCCTTTTGGGTTCGCACGCCGCGGGCTTCTTCACCCAGTGGTGCATGGCTTCCAACGCCTATGAAACTAGTAATCGCAAAGATCATGCCCATCGACACCCCTTTAATGCCTGACGCCGCCAAAGAAAATGGCCGCAGAGGATGCAAGGTGGGAGCGTGACCAATAATAATTAGGGACGCGACGATTAAAAAGGCAATTTCCAAAGTGCTCGTGAATACCAATGTCCGCACTGTGGG
This sequence comes from Sulfobacillus sp. TH-112, assembly GCF_057473405.1. Taxonomy (NCBI): domain Bacteria; kingdom Bacillati; phylum Bacillota; class Clostridia; order Eubacteriales; family Clostridiales Family XVII. Incertae Sedis; genus Sulfobacillus; species Sulfobacillus sp. TH-112. The sequence continues at coordinate 7,001 of NZ_JBYCKN010000131.1, read as the reverse complement.
ACGAATTCCCATCACCGACAGCACCCAGGGAATCCCAATAAAGGCTAGTACCGCGACCATCCAGAACCAACTCGGTAAATTAATCCCCACCATGTGCGCGAGACCGGGCAAAAACACTCCCGCGACGTACACAGGAATTCCCGCCACGCTAATCACTTGGTAAAAGATCACCATAATCGCCGTCACCACAGCGGCTGTTGGCCCCAATCCCGACGACACATAACTATAGTATCCACCCGCCGAACCACGATTTTTCGTCAGATGATAGAGCGTATTGACTTCGATAAACATCAGTCCGAACGCCAATAAGTAGGAGAGTGGCAAAGCGACCAGAGCAAAAGCTGCTCCCGCCGTCATAAATGCCACGACATCACAAGTGGGCGCCATGCCAGCCAGACTCTGACTGACAAGTCCCCAAAAGCTGACGACATTAGCCTCCAACGATGAGACCGAATCTTCAGCCATACCGATCACCCCAATTGATTCTTAGTTGCAAATGATATAAACTTGCATTAAGTAGATAGTAGCCGCTAGTGAAGGACTTAGCAATACCTAATGCCCCTCAGACGCCAATAGTTTTTTGAGAGAGAGAATACACCAGCGACAGTTTCCCTGCTTGGCCCGAATTCGTGTCTCCTATGGGGCTCGTAGAGTGGGATAGAGCTCTCCAAATGGGGTGTGAACCCCGCATTTTGACATTGCAGGGCCAAAAAGCAACAAAATCTGAGGACGACGGAGCCAAGCGGATATTCCTATGAGAACAACCGCAGGTCGACATCTTCTCGTCCCATCATTCGCTGGACCGATTCCCCCAGGCAGACACCCGAATTCCAAAATTGTTTCCCACCAACACCACTGTGCCCTGACCCACGAGCATGCCATTAATTTTCAGGGGAACGGGGGACTGCCAGCGATGATTTAAGACAAACTGGCTACCCACTCCCCAATTGAGAAGATTTTTCACCGAAATGGCTTGATCGCCTAAACTGGCTTGAAATGTCACCGGAAGATCAACAATCCGGCGCAATGCCGGGCTTTCAATATCTGCTGCTGTCATCTGAAGCGGAGGCAATGATCTCTCGATCTCCTCAGTTGAAGAGGACTTGGCGGTGTGAGGAGCACTCTCTGATTGTACCTCGGGAGTCTCGGGGGCCGGCGTAGGTTCAGGCGACCCAATCGCTGAAAGCAAGGCATCAATTTCGGCCTGCGACAACGGACGATTCGAATCCGCCATATGATCTCCCCTCTCGTTATCTCTTTCAATTGGATACTTTTTAGGAATTTCCTTCTTGTGGGGCTCAGATTTTGCGATAGATCGAAGGAGACACCAGTTGAAATCCCAGATCCTTGAAATCCATAAAAGTTTCCATCGCCCCCAGGAAGAGTAAGCCCCCGGGTTCGATCGCCTGGGCCAGTCCTCGCAACAATTGCGCCCGTGTCTCTCGCTCAAAATAGATGAGGAGATTGCGGCAAATAATAATATCAAAATGTCCTGGGGAGGGATCGGTTAAGAGATTATGGCGCATATAGCGAATTGCCCCCGACTGGAACGCCCGCGCCTTAAACCCGTCGCCCACGCGCTGAAAGCGTTCCCGATAAGGCATCGGCACCTTAGCCACCATTTCTTGGGGATACACCCCACGGCGCGCGTCGTCCAGCACCATCTCGTCACTATCGGTCGCTAAAATATCAAAAGAGTATCCCATGCCATCTATGAGTAGGGCGGCAGTGACGGGTTCCGCACCGACCGAGCATCCAGCGGACCATATTTTCAACCGCGATCTTCGCAGTGGCACGACACCGTCGCGAAAACGCTCCCAATAGAGCGCGTCGCGAAAGAATTCGGTCACGTGAATGGTCAGGTAGCTATGCAACTTCCGATATATTGCCGGATCTCGCGTCGCTGCGATGGTCATGGCGGTGGCATCGGAATACCCTTCGCGACTCATAAACGCCATCACACGTCGCTCGACCTGGTCTCGTTTGTACGCCCTCAAGTCCATACCATGCGTCTTCGCCAGGGCCACAACCTTCCCCCAGTCACTGTCGCTATAACTAGGAGCCATGGGCCACAACCTGATTCAACCAGAGGCCGATGCGCTCCAGTGGCCATACCGCATTAGCCGAACCGGACTCCGCCACCGCTCGAGGCATGCCCCAGACAAGCGCCGTTTCCTCAGCTTCGGCGATCACCGTGGCTCCACGAGCGTGCGCTTCCGCGGACCCTTGAGCCCCGTCTTCACCCATTCCACTTAAAATCACCACCCCCAGATCTCGACCAAACACTTCTACGGCGTCAAACAAGGTCACATCGACGCAGGGAATCACTCCGTGAATTCGCTCGCCCGATTCACTCCAACATTGCCGTGACGAGATCCTTAAGTGTTTGCCTCCGGTAGCTAACACGACTAACCCTTTCTGCAAGGAGATGGCCCGACCATCGGGAGGGGATTCCTCGACTGGATGCCCTAGATGATCCGTAAGCCGTCGAGCAAATGATTGCGTAAAGCCCCCCGGCATGTGCTGCACAATAAAAATTGGAATGGTGGGCGCCGCTGTAAGACCATCCATCAGCGTGGCCAACGCGCGCGGCCCCCCCGTCGAAGCCCCAATCACCAGCGCTCGAAATCCGGTGGTCCGTAATTCATCTCGACCTATCTGGCGTGAGGGCGAGAGCACGGGGGAGGCTTTATGCCCGACGAGTCCACTAAAGCGGTCGATAATTTCATTGACCATGGTCTCGAGACTTTGCTCTCGTGACGGTTTGGCAATAAAGTCATTCGCTCCCGCCTCGAGCGCCTCAAATGTGGCTTTGGCAGCACTATACGCAGACATCATCATGATGGGTCCGGACCACTTCTGCCGTAGCGCCCGCACCGCCTCAATCCCCCCTATTCCTGGCATGACCACATCCATCATCACCAGGTCAGGGCCGAGTGTGGGCACTAATGCCAAAGCTTCTTCTCCTGAACCTACACTTTGCACTACGGTCCATCCGCGCCGCGAAAGACGCGCCCCCAATTGGTAGCGAAAAAAGCTCGAATCGTCAACAATAAAGACCCGAGCGGCATGCTGTGGGATAGACTGGTTCATTAGGCCACACTCCGTCATCTCTCATCTTTTACATCCAAAGGCTATGTCAACGTCGGTATGACCACAATTTCTCCGGACACCGCTTCACCGACCACTTGAAACAGTGCTTCGGATAACAATACATTGGTCCCAGGAGAAATTTCTTGCGTAATTTCTTGGGGGGTGGACACGCGCACCTGAGGAGGAGTCGGTTCCCATACCACGCGAAATACATCAGAAAAAACATTTAAAAATGCCGTCCCCACCACATTGCCCACTTCCGCCAGTGCCGATTCTCCCATGTCATCTAAGGGGAGATCCACGGGAGCCCCCATCAGGGCGCTCACCAGCCGTTGACTGTTGGTGTCAGAAAATAGTAATAAGATATGAGCTTGAAATAGTCCTTTGGCGCCAAGATGTACGACATAAATGGGATTGTGAATTTTGCTCGATAAGCGCTCAGCCATTGTGGCCCAAGACACCATAGTAATTTCCGTTTCGGTGACGGCAAAATCCAAACCACTAAACTCCTTTAAGGCTTGTCCCGCCTGAGCCAGTGCGGGCACTGATGCCCTCTCCCATACCGCTAAAATCTCGTGAGCTTCCACATGCTACCTCCTAATCGATTATCCCGGCAACTCCCGCCCGCTATAAAGTCCGGTAATGACGCGGATATGCTGGTCGGGATCCTTGAGCTGAACTTCATGGCCTGCATCTCGCCCATTCAACAACCACACTTGCGGCCGCGTAGGCCAATCAGGAGGGTTATTCAACACCACCCCGATTTCTCCCTGCCCCAGTGTCACGACCGATCCTACAGAATAGGGAGCGACCGTGCGTTGTAATAATTGCACGAGGGTTAAGGAGTATTCCAATCCAGCACCGCCGACCATCCACTCCAATGCCTCGTTAATCGGCACGGGAGGTTCATCGGTGCGAAATAATAGCGCATTCATCGATTCCGCCATTCCTACGATTAGCGCCCCTTGATAAATCTGGGTGTCTTTTAGGGGCGGGTCACCGGTACCATCCCAATGTGCATGATGCTGCTGCACGGTCACCCGCGCTGTCGACGGGATGGATGTCATATTCTTCAATCGACTGACGACAGGCGACAAACGCTCTGCCGATGGCAGCCCGACTTCTGCTTGCGTGAGGGCATATTCCAAGCCCAACAAGATAGCCGCCATCGTGTAATCTTCAACCCACTTCACATCCGTCAATTGTGTCAGCTTTACCGTAAGTCCGATGGTATTCACCCAAGCGGCCAACGCCGGATTACCCGCTCGATACAAAGGGATCCATTGAAATGCCTGCTTGTGCGTCAAAGGAAACCGATCAACAAAGTCACGGGCAAATTGACGGGCTGTGGCCAACCCATCACCATCCAAGGCGCTCATCCCCCGTTGCGCCCACATCGTCATGGGGCGCACCAGGGTGTCGGGAAACCACCAATTGGGGTGTACCTTTTCGAGACCGGGCCACTCCACCGCAACCGTATCCAACGACTCGTCCTTCATCCGTTGAATCATATGATCGGTAAGCGGCTCAGCCTTTTCCGCAATCACTTGGCCATGACGACCGCGAATGGTATCTGCTGCTACGTCCCCACTGTGGCATTGTGAAACCGCCATCAGTCGCATGCCATTCCCCCCTATCTGCTTGTGTCTCATTGCCTTGATTAAGACAACTACTTGGCCGGCGTACCTGCCCATTTGGCTACCGCATCGAGAACCCGATCCGGCTGATAGGGCTTTACAATGAAGTCCTTGGCACCAGCCTGAATAGCCGATACCACCATGGCCTGCTGGCCCAACGCCGACACCATCACCACCCGTGCTCCCGGGTGCGCGGCATTAATCGCTTGGGTTGCCGCTACTCCATCCATTTCTGGCATGGTAATATCCATCAACACCATCTCTGGATTATGCTGGTCATAGAGTGCTACCGCTTCTTGCCCATTTTGAGCCTCAACCACCTCATACCCTGCCTCAGTCAACAGCGTCTTCAATCGCATCCGCATAAATGCAGCATCATCCGCAATCAAAATCTTCATGAATTCCTTCCCTCCATGCAAACCATTCGCCATTCAAATCGAGCTCGCCGCTCGGTGTCATATCAAGAGACATCTAGAGACTCTTCCGTCATTCCTTGCCATATGTCACGGATGGACTGAGCTAGGAGTAGGGGGTCAAACTTAGTGACAATCCCATCCGCATCAACCACCTCGGCACGGTCAGCATGCCAATGTCCAGAGAGTGACGTATGCAATAATACTGGAATATGAGCCGTCCGTGCATCTTGCTTGAGTCGCTGGGTGAGTGTGTAACCATCGAGACGTGGCATCTCAACGTCAAGCACAAACATATCAGGCAACGTGTCGGCGGTTTGCACAACGTTCCACAACTCTTCCCCATCCACAAACGTCTTAATCTGCACTTCCAAGGGTATCAGCGCTTTCGTCACTTGCTGACGAGCCACTCTTGAATCATCTGCGAGCCATATCATGCGTTGTGGAAAAGTGGCCAACCCTTGGGTTTCCTCTGGTAGCGGAAAGCTCGCTGGTGCAATTTGGGCCAGGATCTGCTCGTAATCAATCAATTGAATCGGCCCCATGCCAGGATGGTCAATGAGCCCCGTAAAGCGTCGCATTTCCGAGTCCAATGACTCCATCACTTTCGGCAAGGGTTCAACCCCTTCCCAACCCACTCGCACCATGCGCTCCACCGCATTGACGCGAAACGCTTGCACTGTCTGATTAAATTCCGTGACAATCACCACTTGCGGATGCTCCGGCTCCCTCAATCCCAAGGCTCGATTGAGACTGACAACTGGTACCGTCTCACCACGCAAACGCAAGAAACCCTCTAACCACTCATGCTGCTCAGCCACCATAACCACATCTGCCACCGGCAAGACCTCGCGTGTTTTATACACGTTAATCCCATACCGCTGCCCGTCGCTGAGAGAAAACACCAAAAGTTCCATTTGGTTCGATCCGGCTTTCAGTATCGGATCCCGTTGCACCCGTTCACGGTCCCCGGGCACATTAGGCACCAGCCGCCGAACATCCACCATTAAGGCCAACCGTCCATCCCCCAAAAGCGAGACGCCACTCAACCAAGGGGTCATGCCAGTTAATTCCGCGACGGGTTTTACCACCACCTCCTGTTGGCCATGAACGCGGTCCACCGCGAGAGCCGCCTCGGTGTGCCCATCCTTCACACGCACGACGTAACGATCCATACGTGCCGCGCCTGGTTCGAGCAGTTCTGCGAGCGAATAGACGGGCAACGGAGCTTCTCCATCGGGGACCGCCCGATGTCCAAGAGCAGTTCCTAATTCCGACAGTGCCATGTCCTCAATACGCTCGACAGCCAGAATTGGTAACCCTACAATCCAATCTCCAGACTCGACAATCAAAGCCGTCATAATCGCCATCGTCATAGGCAGTTCAAGATGAAAAGTGGTCCCCTTACCGAAGACACTCTCTACGGTAATGGTCCCATGGATCTCATCTAAAAAGGCCCGCACCACATCAAGGCCAACGCCACGGCCAGAAATGTCGGTGATTTTCTCCGCTGTCGATACCCCGGGCCTAAAAAGCAATTCGGCTAAGTCGGCCTCGGGGGCCCGAGACGCTTCTTCTGCCGTCATCCACCCTTGGCGAACCGCCTTGTCCGCTAACTTGCCAAAGTCAATGCCGGCGCCATCATCTTCGATCCGCAAGTGCACGTGTCCTTGAGCGGTATAGGCAGACATTCGAATGGTGCCGGTATCCGACTTCCCTTTCAAAAGTCGCAGGTCCGGATCCTCAATGCCATGATCACACGCGTTGCGTAAAAGGTGCAATACCGGCTCGTGAAGACGGTCCATCACCAGTCGATCCAGCTCCGTTTCACCCCCCCGGGTCTCCATTTGAATCTTTT
>NZ_JBYCKN010000130.1:0-6863 GCF_057473405.1 Sulfobacillus sp. TH-112 | reverse complement strand
TATACGATTGGCTCATGCTCTCCTCCTTATTTTGACCGTTCTTACCCTACCAAATGGAGGCCGCACGTGTCACGTTTCATTAGGGGGTGGAAAAGGTCCATTGATCCACCCAGTCCGGTTGTGGAAGAGGCGCAGCAAAGCGGAGGGCCTCATATTCGTGCAGTGCCGTGAGTGCCGCTTGAAGACATCTTCTAATACGCATACGAATGTCCTCGTGATGGGGATCGATGAAAGGTTCTGGACCGATGGTGTGGGAATCCACCTGCACAGAGGCAGGAACGACAAGAGAGCGAAATACCTTTGAGCTCATATAACAGCATTCTTCGTCCGGGATGGCAACGCCGGTGAGACGTTCAGGCGTGTAGATTGAATGCCACCGTACATGACGTTGGTGATTTGCGGCATATCGTGCGGCGATTTCATGTAATGTGTGGTGCGAAGGTCCGTAAAGCACCGTTACTTTCTTTAGCGTACGGATGTGCAGTGCATAAAACGTACGGTACCCGATCGCGGTCTCCGCTTCGAGCCAGTGATCCTCAATTGTATCCGTGATCATGGAAGTGAGCCCCCTTTTTTACGACGTAAGTCATCTTACGCATGGGTACGTGAAAGGGTGTGTAACACGGTATACTAGGCTTATATGCATTGCAAAGGGGGGACATTATGGCGAGTGGATGGAGGAGGGGGGCCAGTGTCGCGATGGTGGCGCTTTTTTCGTCGATCGCGTTTGTGCGAATGCCACCCATTCCCATTTCGCCACGAGCGCTATTAAATCTTCCCATGACGATGTTTGGACCGTACAATACCGAAATAAACCATGGCTATGAAAATGATAACCATGTGTCGCCGATTATGCCGGGATCCTATCGCGCCGAGGTATCTCCCCAATTGATTGGACTGCAGTTTATTGGTGATCGCGATGCCGATTTACAGAGAGACCACTTTGAGGTTCAGTTGGAGGGCCCGGGATATCATGACACTCCACAAGCCTTAGATGTATTTCGATCCGGGTTTGCTGGCTATCGCCTGCCGCATCGGTTGCAGCCCGGCACCTATCATGTCACGTTTCTGGTCACGGGGTTTGACACCCCCAACCAGAAGTGGTCGATTACGGTTCTTCATCGGGTTGTGCCGGAAACCGCAGAATCCCGTACTGCCCATCTTCTACTAGATTCACTCAATACCATTCGGAGTGCCGTGAACGAATCACCGATTGCGTGGAACCGTCATCTTCAATTGGCGAGTAAGGCCCATACGCGTTATCTCTTCAAAAACGGATATAATGCCCCTTCTTTCCATATGGAAAGCGCATCACATCGAGGATATACCGGTAACACGCCCTGGGCGCGCGATCTGGTGTTTGGATGGCCTACTTCCGTCACCGGTGAAGTAGGTATCGAATGGCAAACACCGGCCGATACCGTGACCGTGATTCCCGATCTGATCGATACCGTGTATCATCGATTGTCGTTGCTATCGGATAATTTACTGGCAGCGGGTGAAGGAGAGGATGCCGGTAAGAATGGGTCTGTGGTGATGGATTTAGGATTTGGCTATCGCAATACTCTCCCGAAGGCGATTGTGTATCCGTATAATGGGGAGCCCGGTATTCCTACTGGATGGGTTGATTTGGAATCACCCGATCCGGTGAAAAATGGGTATGATAACGTCTACGGCTATCCGATTACGGCCGATTTTCCTACTGTGGACATGCTGTCGCACGTCACCATGAGTCTTCGCCAGGGGGGGCATGTCGTGCCGATTGTGGAAGATCTCCCCAATGTGAATGGCATGGGTGCGAACCAAGTGGGGATGGTGCCGATATCGATGCTCGCCGCGGAGACCCTTTATACGGTCAGGGTGTCTGCAGATGCGGTGTTTAACGACGGAACGGTGCGACCGATCGCCATTACGTGGAGATTTTCGACCGGAGGCAGTAGTCAAAGTCTCGCAGCGACGGTGGAATCGCAGAGACATGTGGTGATATCCGACGTCACGTCAGGTCTCGGGACGCCGGAGCCGTTCGAACCCTTGACACTCTATCGCCGCGATCATCGCCGTGCGTTGATACGGGTAGACAGTGGGCAGACTAATGTGGATGGGATATGGAGTGTAGAATTAAGCGACGTGCATCCTGGATACTATGAAGTGGTATCCGCAACCAATAATGCGACAGTGTTTTGGTGGGGGAAAAATGGATAGAGATTTGTCAAAAAAGGTGATTACGGTATTGGGCCAGGTGCCTCTCGCCTATACCGAGGTTGTTAACGGAAATATCCCCATTGTGTGGGTACACGGAATGGGCTCCTATCGTGAGACATTCCATCCTCTCCTAGTGAATCCTCCGGTCAGAGGACGTCACTTGGCCATCGATTTGCCCGGGTTTGGAGAGTCGGGCCATTTGCCGCATCGGCAAACTCTGGAAGATTACGTGCATGCGGTGACAAGCTTTCTGGACGCACTTCATGTATCCCGAGCGATTCTGGTGGGCCATTCCTTTGGAGGGATGGTGGTGGGAGAAGTGGCGGCCCAGCAGCCCGAACGCGTGGATGGGGTGATTCTAGTCTCCGCTGCAGGGTATTTTGACCCCGAAAATGCGCTTTCGCCGACACCGTGGTTTTGGATTAATCGCATCGGCATTTGGATTACTGGGATGGAATACTTTGGTCGTCGCATGATGATGGCGCTCGGGGTCAATGCTGCGCTATTAAGCGCTGACGACCGTCGACGGTTTCAGTTTGGATGGAGGCATGCCTATGAGATGGCGCGCATGGGCCGTTTTTATCACTCCGAGGACTTCGTTGCGCGACTCTATGCTTGTCAGCGGCCCATTGCGGCCATCCACGGCAGTCGCGATGGCCTTTTCCCGTTGCAGCGATTACGTGGGGTGCTAGAAGAGAAGATGCCATTATGGATTATTGACGGGGCGGGACACGTGCCGTTCTATTCGCATCCCGAGCCGTTTGAGAAGGCCTTTCGCGAAGCCTTTACGTATGTCGCGCATGACCAGCATACCGACATCCAGTAAAGTTGGCGACCTCTTGGTCGAGTGCACAGATGTCATTCATCGATAGGTCGCGAATTGTGGTGTGTCCCATGGCGCGAATCGCGACTTCCATTTCTTTACGACAGCTTTCGAGAAAGTTGTATAGGCCTTGGGATGCTTTGTCCACGTCTAATGGCAGGCGTGGTTCTGCACGATAAAAAACCAAGTCGGTCGGCGGATAAAAAGGCACTGCGGTGGTCACCTGATAATGCGCGAGAGCAAACATGGCGATGGTACCGAGTCCCACCGCGTCGGCACCCATGGCGTAGGCTTTGAGAAAGTCACCCGGTTCGCGAAATCCCCCCGAAATGAGGAGATCCACCTCGGAACGGGTATGGGTACTGTTGAGATGCTTGGTAGCACGCGATAGGGCCATTAAGCTCGGAATGCCGAAGTGGTCCGATAAGGTCACGGGAGCATTTCCGGTGGCACCTTCGGTTCCATCTATCACGATGACATCGATGCCTGCCTCTAAGGCCACATCAATGTCATATTCGAGGTCGTCCCCAGCGCCCATTTTGAGTGCGATGGGCACCCCTGAGGTCACCGAGTGCAAATAGTCTACCACCTCTTTGAGAGAAGAGGGTTGACGCGGGTCGTTCAAGAACAGGTCGGCGTGAATGATGGGAGCATCCTTGGGTCCGAGGTGCATGAGTTTTTTTATCTCCGGGCCGACCTCGTCGGGGGTGGCAATAACCGCACTGCCGGGCTGTGCCCCTTGACCTACCTGCACCTCGAGCATATCCGCTTGTTGTAGCACGGAAACATCGCGATTCCATACCCATCGTCCAAATTGGAGAATATAGCTTGAGGCTAATTGCTTTTCTTCAGTCAAAAATGGACCTTGCCCCGAATCCAGAGGAATGCGACTCCTCTTGGAGGCGTGAGCGAGCGCCAGACGGGCTTCTTTCGTCAAGGCTAATCCATACGCCATTCCGCTGATATATAGCGGCATCGACAGAGAGAGTGGCCTTTTGGTGCGTTTTCCTAACGTGATGCTGAGATCCACCGGATCGGTCGCTAAGGCGGGGCGACGACTGAGTTGGGCCGGATTGAGGGCTAAATCATCAAACCCGTGAACGGGACGGGCCGATCCCATAGGGCGAATGACAATGTCCCCGGAGTTAGCGCGTAGTGACGAATAGAGAAAATCGATCGGCGGGGTGGATCGCATCGACACATAAAGTTCGGCCATGGTATCGCTCATGGGCCGTGTCAATATGCGATGGATAAAGCGCTTCACAATCGCGGGAAAGGCTAAGCCAATAATGAGAGCTACAATCACCAATCCGATGAGCACCGCTAATAGAATCAACCAGAACATCATATCGCCTCCCTGGGTTATGCTTTCCGGTTTCGCAGGCGCTATGCGAAAAAGTCACTCCTTCTGGCAGTAATTATGGTAATCTAGCCATAGCGCATGTTGATGAGAGAAGGCCCAGGGTAAGGGGGAGTTGCGATGAAGGCACTAATTTTTGTTCTAATCATTACGGGGATACCGATGATGATTGTCACCAAACCCATTATGCCATTGGTCATGAAGGCGATGTTGTCTTCTGACAAGAAAACTACTCCTCAATAGCTGGAGTGGAGACAGAGCATGATAGGAGCCCCTTCCTCATTCGGGACGAGGCTCTTGTTGCGTTCTGTGGAGAAAATGAGTGCACGGGCATGGTGAGCATCGAATGGTGTTCCGAGGGGTCAGATCTCGTGATAGGGCTCCGCTCGTGGAAAAGCCCTGTCCATGGGGCGCGTATTTTCGGCCATTGAAGAAGGCTATAGACTTTCTGAGGGTGTAGAGTGAGGGTTGCGAAGGCTTTGATCCACAAGTGATTACCAATAATACGAAGACCAATGTCGCGGAAATTCAAGCTTCACCTACCGCGGCGTTGGATATTCTGCCCGATCTGAAATCAAGGCTTTAACGGGGAGTCGACTGGCAGTGACCGCTTATCGTGCCAAGCGCGCTCATGGTAAAGTGGCAACTAATGCGCTGGTTGTGAAATTTTGGGCTGTCGACCGCATGCAAAAGAGGTACAGCAAACGATAGAGAGGGAAGAGGGGTCGAGACAGATGTGCAGTTTGACGGTGTGGCCCACGCAGCATTCATGGTCCAATATCTCACACCGGGCATTAGTTTTACGCGTCCTCGCCCGGCAAGGGTCGTCCAGCTATCGAGAAGCGGGTCCTCTTCGTTTTGATCGGATACGGAAAGCCCCCCCATAATTAGCGTCCATCCGGGCTGTGGGGCGAAGACGCCTTCTTGACGGAGTCCGTTACCGATGTAGCCTAATCCGCCATTGGTCAGGCGTATGGTAGACACGCCAGACTGCGTAGCCCATCGCGATAGCGTGATGGTGGCCGGACAGGAACTTTTGAGGGTTGCTGAAAAAGCAAGTGTATCGCTTAGCGTAGGGTGTTCTGGGGTGGAGGTAAGACCTCTCATTACGAGGACGACGATGAAGATACTGACGCTCATCATCAGCACCATGATGATTTTCCTGGGCATCGGCCACCAATGACGACTCATGGGCCCACCTCCTCCACGGGGTTCGAGCATGGCCTGTGACCTGATTATACTAAATATAGTTAACAGTCGGTGAAGTTGGAAAAAAGCTGTTGTATTATCAGTGTATATTCAAATAAGTGAACCAAATCTCTTCGACGCGACGGATGAACACATCGTTAATCCCGATCATGCTATGAGGATTAGGAATCGGGTGGAGGCTATCGGCTTTTTGTATTGCGATGGAGCTTGTACGTTCAGTGCCAGACCTCCCAGCACGTGAGCCAGGCGGCTTATCCATCGTGCGCGGGACAATAGGAGGCTCTTTTTGGTGTTTCGAAAAGTTGTGCCTATCTAGAGTTGGAAGACTCTTTTGGGGAATAACCGGCAACGCCATGAGACTGCCTTAGCAACGTGGCTTTCTTTGGGGGGGATGCTAGTATGTCAGTCAAAGACTATCTTAAGAGGTTAGGACTGATCTTATTTTTAGCATTGGTGGTCGTGGGTTGCGGTACGACTCGATCGGCATCTGTGAAGAATCGTGGGACTAAAACGGTGGTGACGATGCAGTTACCCGTGATGTCTTTGCCTAGACAAATTTCGGTACCTTCTTGGATCGATGAACCAGGAGTGACCGATGTATCTCTAGGTTCCGCGTCCGGGTACATTTTAAACGCCACACATAATGCGGTCATCTGGCAACAAAAGGCGTGGCGATTTCAAGTGGTTGGACCTTTTGTGGCCATTCAACCGACGGAAGCGGATTTTCTACAAAATAGTGTTCAGAACTCAGCGTTTTCGGGGATTGGGGTGGTGCAACTACATGAGACGTCCCACCTCTGGAGAGTGGCCATCAGTTGGGAGAGTGCCCATACGGTGTGGGGAACGCACTTTGCCATAGCCGGGACTAACACCGATATGATTCCGGTCATTGTATTGCAATTAACTCGTCGTCACACTCTTGGACCAGACGTGCTAGCTTGTCGGGTTGTCTTACGCTCTGCGGATGGAGGTACGACGATAGCGGACGTGGCAGACTGTCGTTTCCGGCGATGAGTCACGGACCCATCCAAGAGGGAGTCAAATGTGAAAGCGAAGAACAAACTCGTTAGGCCGAACAACTTGCCGTGAGCCCTCGACCGATACGTCACCGACCAAATAGCTCGGTCCGGGGACGTTAATTGGCAAGGCATCGGTGATCCCAGTTGGGATCACCGATCGTGACGACTAAGAAAAAGTCGCAGTGGCTTTCGTGGAAGCCACATAAGGCATGGCCTTTGGGTCATCAGCACGGTGTCAGACAATAAATAC
>NZ_JBYCKN010000129.1:0-4702 GCF_057473405.1 Sulfobacillus sp. TH-112 | reverse complement strand
GTTGTTGCGTCATGCCGATGCGTCGCTCTATCAAGCGAAATCCCGTAAGGATACCCGCAGCAACTGGTGGCAATGGGGCGTTCTTCACGAAGAGAGCCTGCCTCATACCACGGTGGTCAATCCCTATTCCCAAGAGGCCAAAGAACTTCTTAAGCGAATTCGCACCGCCATCAGTACGGTAGCCGATGACTTTGTCCAGGAGTTTTACACCACGCTGGCGCAGGATCCCGCCGCCGCGGCCATTTTGCAATCGCTCAGTAGCGGCGAGGCGGCCGCATTAAAGGAGAACCAACGAAACCACATCCGCTTTCTCCTCAGTAGTGAGGCCACGCGCGAAGAGTTGGCCAAGCGGGCTTGGCGCCTCGGCGAAGTGCATCGCTTTGTCGGAGTCACCACCACCGTGCTAAGTCATTCGATGCAAATTTTTCGCCGCATCATGATTGAAAAACTGCGTACGATGCCAGAAATCGGTCGAGACATCTTTCACATGATATTTTTGGTTGATGGCCTTTTACAGGATAATATGCAGTTTCAGCTCGAAGCGGGCCAAGCCATTTGGGCCGCCTATCTCGATTTGCTATCCTTGCCAACGGCAGACGATGGGGACCTCTGGGCAGATGTCTCCTTGCGAGAGCTTGAGGCGATCGCCTCGCTTCCCGGCATCATGGCCTGTGAAATGCTCCGTCCTGACACCGACGGCGTATTTCATGTTGAGGGGAGTGCCGGCATCGTCGCGGATCAAATGGCTCTCATCTTGGCGCGCGAACCCTATCGCCCAACCTTAAGTGAACTCTCTGAAACAAGCCGTGGTCTTGTCGCCTTGGCGTGGAACAACGGCACTATTCAAAGCACCCGTTCCTATACTCGCGATGAGCGCACGCGTGCCTGGCACGACGCGCTGACACCGCTCGGGATACGTAGTATGGTGGCGATTCCTGTTCCCGATCGCGATGGTCGCCCCGTATTAATCCTAGCCATCCAAGGCGGCTATCCGAACCAATTTGAGGACCTACAGATACGTCAATGGGCCAATGCTCTCATGCAACGGTGGAGTTCCACCTGGCACCACAGCACCGCCATTGCTGCACAGCCCGTGCTCCCTCCCGACATCTCTTCCGATTATCGCTCTCGTCTCTTTTCGGGAGGCTTTGAACTTTTTATGCAACCTATTGTGGATATGCGCACGGGCCATATTGTGAAAGCAGAAGGCCTGGCCCGCATTAAGATGCCCAACGGCCAAATTGTGGCACCCGACCTCTTTGTCCCTCTGTTAGGCGATATGGAGTTAGACCGCCTCTTTCGCTTAGGACTAGACACCGCACTGCGCAATTTGACACACTGGGACCACTTTGCCGTACCAATCGAGGTGGCGGTGAATCTCCCTCCCCAAACATTACTTGAAGCAGAATTACCGCTGTGGGTATCGCAAGCGCTCCGCCGACACCACCTACCACCGGAGCGACTCACCCTAGAACTCTTAGAAACCCAGCGACTGAACCAACCGGAACAAAACGCCGCTCTTGCCGCGCTTTTAAAGCTCGGTGTGAAACTCGCCATGGATGATCTCGGGTCAGGGTATAGTAGTTTAGAACGGTTGGCTCATCTCCCCTTTCACATCATTAAGTTTGACAAAGCACTATTAGCACGGATGGCGGAGGACCCATTGCAAACCTTGGCCCTCATGTCCTCCATTCTGCAAATGGGACAAGATTTCAAGCAAGAGGTGGTCATCGAAGGGCTTGAAGACTTGGGTCTCGTAGAAGCGGCAATGGTTTTGGGTGCCCCCTATGGTCAAGGATATGCCTTAGGCCGACCCATGCCGGACGCGGAATTCAAATTGTATGCGGCGTCATTTGCGTTTCCTCTCAGCCACCAGTCGATCGCCACCCCACTGGGCGCTTTGGCCTATCACTGGTATCACACGCGCACGCTGACGGTGCATGAGGCGTTTTCGCTCGTCGAATGCCCTTTAACCCCTTTCTTCGCCGATCACCCACTGCAATATCAGGAGGCGATGCCGATTCATGCGCTCGTACACACGCATTCCCATGGTGGGGAAATGCCTGATGCCCTCACGCACCTGTTGGTGGAACAAGTCGTCCAAGAGCGCCGTTAGTGTAACTCCGCCTCCCTCACCCCTAGCCATCAATCGCGGCGACTAGCGATTCCTCCGCATCATTCCGCCACTTACAAATGCCGAAGATATCTAGACAATTTCGACATAATGTTTCGTTTTGCCGAAATTCGGAACATATAGTTGACCGCATGAATTGATTGCGTCATGGTAAGAGCACTGAGACGTCTTGACAGATGTGAAGGAGCATGCAATGAACATCCCGTGGACCGACAATGATTCTGATGTTTGGAATGATTCCCAATCTACACTGACCATGCTGCACCATAAGTGGCGTACTCTCGCCACGGACTTAGCCCTGCACGATCCGGCGCTAACCGACGTCATCGAGGAGATGGGCGGTCCCGAGAAATTCCATCAGCATCTGAGCCAGCACCTCGACATTTTTACCGGGATCCCCGACGACGTATCGACCCAAGAGAAGAGTCGTCAGATTGGCTATGCCCATATTCGTCATCACGTACCGCCGTCGGCGTATGTCACCCTGTATAACGCACTATTTACCTCTTATCATGCCTTATCAGACGAAGAGATTTCCCACCTTCCTCCCATGATGGTTCTGCGGATGCGTTGGTTAAGAGATATGGCCACCGTCCTCGATACCTATATGGCCACCATGGACCAAACCATGGCCGAACTGCACCTGCGAGCAACCACTGATGCCCTGACCGGCCTTCTCAACCGTCGCGGACTTATGGACCAGATGGCGACGTCCGCCCATCCCTCCGGTGCCTTCATCCTGTTTGATATCGATTCATTTAAAGAAGTCAACGATCATCGCGGACATCCAGCCGGGGACGCTGTGCTTGAAGCCATTGCGCATCAACTTAACCACAACATCTCTGACCAGCATCTAGTGGCGCGACTCGGTGGCGACGAATTTCTCTGGTGGTGGCCCACTGACCCCTCTCGAGAAACGATTCTCCAGGCACTGGAAAGCCTGCAAGAGGTCATCAGTACCCGTTATGGGGTGACGGTGTCCTTCGGAGTAGCCTTTGCCCCCCGCAATGGAGAGGACTTCGACACCCTGTATAAGGCGGCCGATGAAGCCCTCTATCAAGCCAAGCGGCGTGCTCCGAAAGAGAGGAGAACCCGAGAACACGCGATTGTGATGCTGACCGAGGCGCCGAAGATGTCCTTTTGAACATCCTGCCCACCTATCCCCGCAGCAAGGGAACCCCGTGACGCGGGAACCCCCCTCCATAGGTGTCCATTTAGTTGAATGGCCCCTCGAGCGAGATGCGCCGACAGATCGACTTTTCTGTCGCCACCACTGGTGTAAGCTCCGTTCGCAGCCGATCGCTGGTGATTGGATTGGCTCAATCGATTGATACCGGTGTCGTTTAGTCAAAGGGATGGCCGTCAGCCACTATCGCGGATGGGCATATACTGTGCAGGATCTAACCCTTCCGATTCAATCACAATCGCCGTGAGGCCCGTGTCGGTCTTCGTTACATGCTCTCCCAACTATTCTCCCAGCATTACCCCGTTTACATCGACCAACTGACTCAGACGCAAGCGCGCTTCGGGATGCACGGCGTACCACGTTCTTCCACCATTAGTGGTCCTAAAATAGCCTGGTACCGCGGAGCGAAACACTTCAATGTATCCCACCTCGGCACTGACAAAGTTCACTGATGAATCTGGTAAAAACCCCTTTGGAAGTCCCAAAGGTCTTCCCTGAGACGTCCAGGTACGACCCCCATTCTCCGTTTCCCACAGACTCCCCGTCGATTTAGAAGCTGCACGAGAAGTACTCCAAAACCACCATTGGCGGGCATTTAATACGTACAGTGACCCCTGCGAAATTCCGGAGATATCCCCGATCGGGTCCCATATCCCCCCGCCACGACGGGTACTCCAGACGGTCAATCCCTTGAGCGTGTGGGTCACAACCACACCCCGTTTCCCTCCGCCGAAAAAATATGGCGCCGTCACTACCGTTCCTTCGAGGGATACGATTCGCCAGTCGCGGGTCGTGCGCGAAAAATGCCAAAGATGGCCCTGATAGACCATCCACCAGTTTCTTTCGTTCTCCATGACGAGCGTCCCGTCTCCCGGGATACGGTTTCGAGATGTCACTTGTTGCCAATGCCTGCCTCCATCCCGAGTAGCGTATAATTTGACGTTCTCAATGCCACCTGACGATCGAGGCGTGCCACTGGCCACTAAGATGCTCCCATCTTCTCGATTCGACCAGGACGTTGAGAGGTCCGCCGTGAATACGGAATAGCTCTTCATGCGATACGATACCTGTCCTCCCGGAATGGTGAAGCGGGAATATTGCCAACTGCGTCCTCGATTCGATGTGCGCGATACGTTGACAATCGCCTGATTACCCTTTTGTGAAAGTTCGAGAAAAACCCCTGTCTTCGACCCAAAGAGGCGCTCAACGGTCGGGCCGCCCTTTCCCTCTCCCACCAAGGCTTTCCCCATCGGCCGCCAATACCTTCCCGACGAAGCCGTCATATACGGTTGGCCCGTCATGGTCATACCCCATCCATCGTTAGCGGAAACCATGTCCCAAAACATAAGCCCTAAAGGACGCCAAGGTAGACGACTGCCGGG
>NZ_JBYCKN010000128.1:0-10166 GCF_057473405.1 Sulfobacillus sp. TH-112 | reverse complement strand
GGAATCCTATCAAGCCGATTGGAAGTATTGGAAATGGGCGACGTTACCGATGTTGCCGGAAACCTTCAAAATCGAAGCCGGATCGAAAACGAAGAGTCAACTGTCCATTATCAAGAAACTCTTCAAAGAAGCGGAACGGGTAATTGCGGCTACCGATGCGGACCGCGAAGGACAATACATCTTTGCCACCATTGCCAGCTACCTGGCATTGAAGAAGCCCGTGGATCGATTGTGGCTTTCGGAAAATACCTCTGGGGCAATTCTTAAAGGGTTGGCGCACATGAAGCCTAACTCCGCGTATGACAACCTGGCTAATGCGGCTGCGACGCGAGCGCAATCGGACTGGCTGGTGGGACTTAATGCGACTCGCGCCTTTTCTTTGCGGCATGGGAAGCCTGGAGAGCCCTTGAGCATAGGGCGAGTTCAGACTCCGACATTACGACTGGTTGTTGATCGAGATACCAGTATTTTAGACTTTGATCCCAAGCCCTATTGGGAACTTCAGGTGACGTTTCAATCAGCCCTTGGAGATTATGTCGGTCTTTGGTTAGATACCCAAACCGAACATCCGCATCACATTGTATCGGCTGCCGAGGCAGAGCGGCTGGCGAGTAAGGTGCCTGTCGGAACGTCAGGGGAAGTAGTCAGTGTCGATAAGAAGCGGGTGGTCATGCGCTCACCGCTTCTGTACTCGCTCAATGCCTTACAAAAAGAGGCCAATCGTCGTATGGGTCTCACCGCCCAGCAAACTCTCGACTCCGCACAGCGACTCTATGACACCCATCTCACCAGTTATCCTAGGACCGACGCGCAGCACATCACGACAGAGATAGCGCAAGAGATTCCTCAGCGAATGCAGGGATTGACTGTGGGGTCCCGTGAATTGCGATTGCAAGCCATTTCCGGCCTCTCGCAGCGCAAGAGCCGTATTGTTAACGACGCGAAGGTGAATGAAGCGGGACACTATGCCATCATCCCGACGGGCGAGGTGCCGCATCAGCAGCTTTCCCCGATAGACCAGGCTATTTACGATCTCGTGTGTCGTCGGTTTCTGGCAGCGCTATTACCAGATGGGTTGGATGAACGCACCCGCGTTATCACTGGTGTCAACGGAGAACTCTTCGCGACTAAAGGAACCGCTGTCGTTATTCGCGGATGGCGAGACGCTCTTGAACCGGTACAGGAGGAGGACGACACGAGTCGTCCTGAGGATGACCGAGACGATGCTATCCCACAGGGACTAACACCAAAGACTCCGGTGGTTGTTAAAGAGTGTAGCGTGGACTCGAAACAAACCAAACCTCCGGCGCGCATCAATGATGCGTCATTACTCGGTATGATGGAGAAGTATGGGCTTGGAACTCCTGCGACCCGAGCACGCATCGTGGAAATTCTTCTACTCCGCGGCTATGTGGAGCGCGAGAAGAAGGCGCTCATTTCTACCGATAAAGGACGGCGACTCTTGACCCTGGTTCCTGATCAGATCCAAAGCCCCGCACTGACAGGGGAAT
Organism: Sulfobacillus sp. TH-112; assembly: GCF_057473405.1. Taxonomy (NCBI): domain Bacteria; kingdom Bacillati; phylum Bacillota; class Clostridia; order Eubacteriales; family Clostridiales Family XVII. Incertae Sedis; genus Sulfobacillus; species Sulfobacillus sp. TH-112. Next base: position 8,655 of record NZ_JBYCKN010000128.1, on the reverse strand, counting down.
GGGAAGCGAAACTAGAGGCCATTGCACTCGGTACTGGAGACAGCGGGGAATTTATGGAGGGGATCCGACAACTGACGCGATCCTTGGTCGAGGTAGCGCGTGCCCAAAGTGCGGAATCCTTGGTCACTGAGGCAAGTGCGCTCGGGCCGTGCCCTAAGTGCCACCTGGGGAGTATTATCAGCACGCGGAGGGGATGGGGATGTACACGCTATAAGGAGGGATGTGACTTTATGATTTGGGCGACAGTGGCGAAGAAGAAGGTGACCGAAAGTCAAGCTAGGACCCTTGTGAATGGTCGAACTACCGCGGTCCTAAAAGGCTTCAAAGGCAAAAGTGGAAAGAGTTTTTCGGCCCGATTGGCACTTGATGATCACTTTCAGGTAACGTTTGTTTTTGAGAAACGGCCCCAAGCTGTGTCCGTTCGCGAAACCAAGGCTAAGAGACCCGGAGGCGCAAGATAGCCAGTAGGCGATGCGTCATGGTCTCTCTGGGCGATGTTGCGTGGGATTGTGAATGGATTTTACGTACGGGGGCGTCGTAGGAGAGGAGCACAGGCGTGGAGGAAGGCTACATCTTATCATTGGACCAAGGCACAACGAGTTCACGCGCCGTCATATTTAATCATTTGGGAGAGCCTATCGCTATGGGGCAGCGCGATCTTCGGCAAATCTTTCCCCAGCCGGGGTGGGTTGAGCATGATCCAGAGGAGATTTGGTTTTCTCAATGGTCTGCCATTCAAGACGCGATAAAGACCAGTGCGGTCGATGTGGGGAAAATTCGTGCTATCGGGATTACGAATCAACGCGAGACAACTATAGTGTGGGAAAAATCCACCGGTAGACCGGTCTATAACGCCATCGTCTGGCAATGTCGACGCACCTCGGGAATTTGTGACACGCTAAGAACAGAAGGGATGTCTCCCACAGTACAGGATAAGACGGGACTGGTCATTGATGCCTATTTTTCCGGCACTAAAATAGCGTGGCTGTTAGATCACGTGCCAGGACTTCGGTCGCGGGCGGAACGGGGCGAAATTCTCTTTGGTACCGTAGATAGTTGGCTGGTCTATAAGCTCACTTCCGGAAAAAGTCATATTACCGACTATTCTAATGCGTCACGTACCCTATTGTTTAATATTCGCAGTCTAACATGGGATGACGAACTCCTCGCGGCCTTGAACATTCCCCGCGTTATGCTACCCGAGGCGGTGGAATCATCGGGTCGGTTGGCCATGGTCGATCCGGGGTTGTTCGGGTATCCGATTCCCATAGCGGGCATTGCAGGGGACCAGCAGGCAGCCCTATTTGGCCAGGGATGTTATTACCCCGGAATGGCCAAAAATACATATGGGACGGGCTCATTCCTACTCATGAATACCGGGTCGGATCGCATTGTCTCCTCGCATGGACTTCTTACCACGATTGCCTGGGGCCTATCGGGCAAGGTGCACTATGCGCTTGAAGGGTCTATTTTTGTCACGGGAGCGGTGGTGCAATGGTTGCGAGACGAGTTGAAAATTATTGGGAGCGCAGAGGAAACCGAGGCACTGGCAGAATCGGTGACGGATACTGGGGATGTCTATGTGGTTCCGGCATTTGTAGGCCTGGGCGCGCCGTATTGGGATAGTTATGCTCGAGGAGCGATTGTAGGGATTAGTCGTGGGACTAATCGTGCGCATTTGGCGCGAGCGGCGCTTGAGTCGATGGCCTATCAGACGCGTGATGTGCTGCAAGCCATGGTGCAAGATAGCGGGCGGACACTCGATCTCTTGCGGGTAGATGGAGGCGCCATTCACAACAACTTTTTGGCCCAGTTTCAGGCTGACATTTTAGGATGCGAGGTGGAGCGTCCGGAAGTGACCGAGGCCACCGCTCGCGGAGCCGCACTTTTGGCTGGCTACGGCGTGGGGCTGTGGAACGACTTCACCGCTGTAAACGCAAGAGTAGGGGTGGACGCCATCTTTAGACCGACCATGGATCAACAAAAGCGCGACGCGCTCTACGGGCGATGGCGGAAAGCGGTAGAGCGGTCGCGTGACTGGGCAGAGATCGGGCCGATTTGACCTTAGCGGAAGCCGAATTTTGGGCCTCGTATTCCGCGGGTTATCACCACGCGAGCGTGCCGTGGACCAGACGACCACGCACAATTACCGCGACAATTTGTTGCGCACGGTCAATAGCGGAATCTTCCCATGGCGTACCGTGCATGATCACAAAGTCCGCCCAAAATCCCGGTTTAATTTGACCTAACCGATCTCCCCACCCGATGGTCTTGGCGGCCGCGGACGTGGCCGCCTGCAGGGCCTGCACCCGAGTTAGACCAATCGCCGCTTGCATGGCGGCGATTTCCTGCCATTGAAGTCCGAATGGCATGAGACTCCCTGAGGAATCGGTGCCTAATACAAATTGGGCTCCGTGTTGATGAGCGCGATGTAACGACTGGTTGCGTGACTCCACCAAGTTCTGGGCTTTCTGACGAATCGGCATCGGTACCTCTGCCGTGCCATTCGCAATGCGGTCATTGATTAAAATGGTCGGGGCAATCGTCATGTTTCGCTGATGTAACTCGATCGCCTGGTCTACCGTGATTAAGGTGCCGTGTTCGATCGAATCCACTGTGGCGCGAAGCGCTGCATCAATCGCCTTCGGCTCATGTGCATGAGCCGCCACTGGTAGTCCCAGAGCATGGGCCTCATCGACAATCGCGTCATTTTCCTCATGGGTGTAGTTACGCCAGGCCGGTTTATCCCCCAGAGAGAGAACACCGCCTCCAGTCGCGATTTTTATGCCGTCCATGGTCATACGCGCAAATTCGCGGACTCGCTTTCTCACCGCGTCAGGTCCGTCAGCGGGAAGGATGGGGCGGTGTGGCACCGCTGGAGGCGTAAACAAATCCGCGTGGCCTGCCGTCATGCTCACCATTCCGAAGGCCAGGATGCGTGGTCCCGGCATCAGCTCTTGGTCTAGTGCGTCACGCAGGCTTACCTGACACCAGTCGGCCTCCATATCCCTTAAGGTGGTGACGCCGACCTGTAATGCGCGTCTCACGTTAGCATAAGCATGCAGGACCCGCGTGGTGTCATGGGTGATGAGCGGCCACGTGCGATAGTCGACGCTTCCAGACCCGGCATAGGAAGCCATATGGGTGTGGGTATCGATAAGCCCGGGAATCACTGCCAGTGCATGCCTCCCGGGAGGAGCGGTATCTGGCTCGACACCGACAAAGGTCCCGTCCTCCCATGTGATGCGCGCATAGCCGCGGTCTTCGTGCCCGTCCCAGAGACGGAGATGTCTTAGCTCTGGCATGCATCCAGTCCCCCTATTATGAGTTTTGTATTTCTATCCACGAGGATACCTGTCGGCGAGTGCGAACATCAATAAGTCCTAGGTCAGAGAGGCGAATTTCAGGACTGACTAAAAGACCCATGGTGCTGACATTCATAAATGGATTTTGATGTCGATAGCCCCAGTGGAAGAGGGCATCGCGGACATTTTTCGCGGCATCCACCACGGTGTCTAGCGATTGGTCGGACACGACACCCGCAAGCGGGAGGGCCAGTTGGGCGACGACCTGTCCCTCTTCGACCACCACCATACCCCCTCCAAGAGCCACTACCGTCTGGGCCGCCAGCGCCATGTCTTCGGCATTATTCCCGAGCACCGTCAAGTTATGGGCATCGTGCGAATACGTACTGGCAAGAGCGCCCCGCCGGAGTGACTGCCCTAATATGGGGGCGAACGTCTGTTCTTCGTTGCCGCTATAGCGGTTAATAACGGTTAATAGCAGGGCTTCGGCGGGCAACTGAATTTGACCGTCAGTTATCGTGGCCGAGAGAGCCACCTCGCGCGTGTAGTTATCTTCCTGGTTTAAGGAGAGTGCGCGTAAGGTGATCACTGACGAAAGATGGCTCGGAGCAGTCCACACAAATCGTGAGGGCGTCAGCGACGCTACCGTGAGGTGAATGCTGTGCCGCAGGCCATCGAGAACTTTTAGGCGTTTTTGGGATTGCCCATGGACCCGTTCTTGTCCTCGGGGGGTGAGTGCGCCGTGCTCGGCTAAAACCTCACCACCCACAATGACCATGGCGGGGCGGAAGTCTGAAAGACTATCAAGGAGAAGAATGTCCGCGCGCTTTCCAGGGGAGAGGATGCCGCGATCATAGAGGCGAAGTCGCTGAGATGGATAAAACGTCATCGCTTTGAGTGCCTTTAAGGGATCCATGCCAACGGCGACGGCTAGCCGTCCAATGCGATCGAGATGTCCTTGATCGGCCAAAACATCAGCGCTGACATCGTCAGTGCACAGCGCATAGGACGGTTCAATAGGCAACGCTTGCAACGCCTCGATCAATTCTGCTCGGAGTGTTTTTGCTTGGAATTCTAAGAACATTCCTAGACGAATTTTCTTCATTAAAAGTAGGGTAGTACTCTTGGAGTGATCGGAGTCTACTCCTTCATAAAGGAGGGCCGTGAGGGCTTCATCCGTGACGTCCGGTGCATGACCTTCGAGCATCACGCCGGCGTCACGAGCGGTCTGTAAAATGTCTTGCATACGCTGTTCTCCGCGCGCAATGCCATAAGCGTCCATGACTTCACCGAGTCCTAGGACGTCGGGGCGTTTTAATAGTCTCTGTACGTCGTGAGGTTCCATACTACCGCCGGATCCTTCTAAGCCGGGTACGGAGGGCACTGACGAAGGCACCATCCAACGGATATCGACCGGTAGACCGTGGGCCGAATCCATGAACGCTTCCAGTCCTCTGGGACCGAGAACATTGGTGATTTCGTGGGCGTCGGCAGCACAGGTGGTAGTGCCCCGAATGAGAACCGCTTCGGCATACGCTTCGGGAGTGACAAAAGAACTTTCAATGTGTAAGTGGGAGTCGATAAACCCTGGGACGGCGTAACGTCTCCGGCCATCAATGGCGGGGAGATCGGTGGGCGTTCCACAGGGCCAAAAGGCGGCAATACGGTGATCTGCAATCACAATATCGAGGATTTCATCCTCGCCAGTAATCACGGACACGAGTCGGACATTTTGGACGACTAAGGTAGGTTGAACCCCCGGGGGAAGATATCCCGGAGTCCCCGACATCATGCCCATTATTCCGCCACCTCTAAAACAGGAGTAGTCGTGGGCTGAGAAAGGCGTCGGCGTTCCAATACCCAAAGGATGAATAGTGACACGGCAGTGCTGGCATATATTGAGATGTCGGCACCTCCGAGGGCTCGCGCGATGGGTCCTTCCCACAGGGGATAATCGTTCGAGCATAAGAAGGCCACGATGAATCCCGCAATGCCAGCGATAGTGGCAGACCGAGAGGACGCTCCTAAGGAGAGGCCGGACACGGAACTGTCTTGAGGCGCATTCTTGCGGTGTAACCACAAGGAACCCAGAAACACGGCCAGCCACGGGGCAGCCCAGATAACCCCGAGGGACAAGAAAGTTTCAAAGGAATTAATGAAGTTATAGACGAAGAGAGCCACTAAAGAGCCTACGAGTGCGATGGCAAATACAATGGTCACGCTGATATGACGCCGTACTTTGACACCCATGATCATGAGATCAAGTGCAGAGGAGTAGAGGTTGGGAACATACCCTGCCACTGTTGACAGGATGGCGAAGGCAAGAAAAGGAATACCCAACCAGGCGGGCAACAGTCGTGGGATGTCCACGATCGGGTCAGAAAAGTGGCCAGACAAGGTGAGCACTACACCGATCATCGGTAGTATTAAAGAAGGGATGGCTCCACCTAAGGTCACTAAGAACCATAACTTGCGAGTAGGGGTGGTGGCCGGAAGATAACGCGTGTATTCCGCGCCCATATAGGCCCAGCCGAGCCCGCCGGAGGAAATGAAAATCATGGCACCAATCGCAATGGTGGCCCATACTCCCGCCCCTCCCAACGATCCGATTCCGCGTCCACGATTAAAGTCTCCCAGTATGCCATGGGACAGTAGCACAATAGCGACTCCAATGACCAGAGCTGAAAAGATCCAGGCCAAGTATTTCTCTACCGCTTGGATCGTCGCGTGCCCGAACATTGAGGCCGAATACAGAAGTATGGACATCACGATCAGCCCAAGAATTTTACCGAGCAGTGGTGATGCGTGCGGTGCCACATAGCCCACAATGCCGGCAAAAGACAGCGTACCGATGGCGAGTCCGATGGCTGCCCAGCCTAAGCCCAAGATCCAAGAAACAAAGGTGTTAGCCCCGTTGGTGCGCCGACCAAAGACAAAACGGCTAATGGCCAAAGTGGGTAGACCATATCTCGGCCCATAAATGCTGACAAATCCGACAGTAATATATGATAACGCGCCGATAAAGACGACCAAAAGGCTCTGCCAAAAATCGAGCCCTAAGGAGGTGGCAATTCCGCCGGCCACGATGGAGCCAAAATTGGCTGTGGTCGCTAACCAAAAGGTAAATAGGTCGCGGGGCTTTCCATGCCTTTGATTATGGGGAATCGGTTCGATGCCGCCCTGTTCGACATGATAGGCAACATTTAAGGGCTGTTCAGGATTCAAAACATCCACCTCGCGATAAAATTTATTGGAATGACTAGTGCTGGTATTTATGGTATTCCACAAATCCGGACAATGTCAATAAAAATGCTCACCAATGTTCGGATATGTGATTTGTCCCATCTACATCAGATTTGTCCCATGATTCAGAAAGACATCATCGCTCTAGCAGAAGCATGCTATGCTCTTCGGAGTACATTTCGACACCATCCGCTGTCTTGTGATCGATTGATCCGCTGATGTGCCAAAGTGCGGGTTTGTGTTGTGCGGGGGAGGATTGGATATGCATCCTGAAGCGAGCGCTTCAGGGAATTTGCGAGGTAACGCCATGGGACTCTTTGGGGATTTCATCGCCGGCATTGCTACGGTCGCTCCATCCAGTAGCGTGGCATTTACGCTTGCCTTAATGTTATCGTTTGCGGGACTGGCATCGCCATTTGCCGTGGTGGTGGTGGGGCTAGGAATGTTGTTTGTGGCGGTGGGGTATGCGCGTCTTAATCATTGGCGTCCCAATGCCGGAGCCCCATTTGTCTGGGTTGGGGCGGTGATTCGGCCATGGTTAGGATTTGCCATAGGAATGGGCGCGATCATGGGAATGTTATTTGCCAACATGGGGAACATCGCACTGGCTGGAAGTTATCTCATTTCTTTGGTTTCGCCGTCCACTCGGCCATCCAGTGGCGTGGTGTGGTTAGTCTCGGCAGGGCTCTTAGCGCTGGTTGTGGCACTATCGATTAGAGGTGTTCGTCCTTCTATGCGCGTCCAGATAACGCTATTGATAGCGGAATACGCCATTGTCATCGTCTTTCTTCTGGTAGCGGTGATTGATGAAATGAGCCGACACGGCGCAGGGATGTCGGCTCCACAATGGTCTATGTTTACGCCCTCGTTGTCATTAGGAGGATGGAAGGGGATTTCTGCAGCCGCGGTACCCATTGCCTTTCTCTATTTGGGATGGGAGTCGACACTGGTACTTAGCGAGGAGACCACGCGCTCCCGCGTGAATCCCAGCCGCGCGGCGATTTTGGGAACGGCGTTCTTAGTGGTATGGTATGCCATCTTAACCGTGGTATTTCAAGGGATCGCGCCTCGGCAAGCCATCATCGCGCACGGTACCGACGTTTTGGCTTATGCAGGCACAGTGCTATTGCCTGAACCGTGGTCACGGCTATTTCCGATAGCCGTGTTTGTGGCCGTTTTTGGAACGACGCAATTGCAGCTCATGGCCTCTAGTCGCGTCGTCTGGGCCATGGCTAGGGACAAACTATTGCCCAAATTCTTCGCGACATTGTCTTCGCATCAGGCGCCGCTTTGGGCGAGTATCATTCTCGGAATTATTCCTGGCTTTGCGCTTATTCCCTACTTGGTTAGCACGAGTGCCAATGCTGCCATTGGAGATGTGATTAGTGCAGCAGGTCTTTGGTATCTCTTTATGTACGCGGTTATTGCGTTCACCAGTGTGTGGTTTTATCGACGAGCCCTATTGAAGAGTGTGGGTTATTTTCTCGTCAGTGGACTTATCCCGAGTATGGGCGGGACGATGATGGTGTTGGCGCTCATTTTTGGGCTCGCGATGCAACCCAGAGCGGTGGCCTGGGTTGGGGGGCTGACCATCATCATTTGCTTAATCGTGGGAGGCATTTATGCGTCTTTGAGCTCACATGACTATTTTCATCGCCCGCAAGTGCGTTATGACAGGGTGGAATTAGACCAGTCTAACGATCTGATTGAGGCCCGCTAGCGAGTGCAATTGTTCAACGATAATAGCCCGGGAACGGCGCTGCGTGCATTATGGGGCCGCATGGGTTCCTTTGCTGAGAATCAGTACCCGTCGGCGATAGAGATCTCTTGTTAAGTCTACCTACAATCAAATCGGCGACTGGCTCTTACCAGTCGTCGGTTTGCTTTATTGGCACGGGTTTCATCTAGCCGCGATGCATTCTCATACGTTATGCATTAGCAATCAGCACGATATAAAGTCAAGGGGGAGCGTTTGCATTCAATCAGGCAGATTATTTCGGCGGCGATCGGTACCGTTGTCATCATAGGACTCGCTGGATGTGAGGTTGTTCACCGGATGGAGCGGTCACCGACGTCGGTGCGGTCAATGCCAAACATCGATGGTATT
>NZ_JBYCKN010000127.1:0-17131 GCF_057473405.1 Sulfobacillus sp. TH-112 | reverse complement strand
TCCCGCTCATCGGACTTCAATCGCACTTTGGCCATCTCAATATACCAATCGCAATAGTCATCCCAGAAAAAATCATAAATAGCCCGGGCGGCTTGCCCAAACTCAAAGTCGTCAAGATAGTCAGACATCTCTTGGATGGTGCTGTTCAGTCGACGCCAAATCCATTGGTCGACGGGATGTGGACTGATCTGATCATGGTCGGCTAATGAAAAGTTGTCGTCACGATTCATCAATACAAAGCGCATCGCATTATAGACCTTGTTGGCAAAGTGGCTTCCTGACTCAAAGCGCTCCCAACTCCAGCGATAGTCATTTCCCGGAGCCGATCCTAAAACCAAGGCAATCCGCAGTGCATCTGCTCCATATTTTTCGACAACCTCAAGGGGATCGACACCATTGCCCAGAGACTTACTCATTTTTCGTCCTTCGGCATCTCTCACCAACCCGTGCAACAGTACCACATCAAAGGGTTTTTGACCGGTAAAGTGCAATCCCTGCATAATCATGCGGGATACCCAGAAGAAAATGATGTCGTATCCGGTACTCAATACAGAGGTAGGATAAAACATCGCCAAATCCTCGGTGTCATTCGGCCATCCCAAAGTGGAAAAGGGCCAGAGGGCGGACGAAAACCAGGTATCTAGAACATCTTCGTCTTGTCTGACGGGCCCCTGACAAGAAGGGCAATGAAGGACCCGTTCCCGCGAGACCATCATCTCACCACAAGCGTCACAATAATAGGCGGGAATGCGATGCCCCCACCAAATTTGTCGCGATACGCACCAGTCGTGGATATTCTCCATCCAGTTCATATAGATTTTTTCAAAGCGTTCAGGGACAAATTTAATGGCCCCTGAACGAACCGCTTCAATCGCCGGCCCAGCCAACGGGGCAATTTTGACAAACCACTGCAATGACAAAAGGGGTTCGATAATCGTGTCACACTTTTCACAATGGCCCACCGAGTGCATAATCGCCTCTTGACCGCGAAGGTATCCTTTATCGCCTAAGTCAGATAGAACCGATTGACGCGCGTTATCCCGGGTAAGCCCCGCATATCCCCCGGCGTCTTCCGTCATAATCCCGTCCTCACCAATCACTTTGATTTCAGACAAGGCATGGCGTTTGCCCATTTGAAAGTCATTGGGATCATGGGCAGGGGTCACTTTCACCGCGCCTGTACCAAATTCGCGGTCCACATAGCTATCCGCCACAATCGGAATGACACGGCCAATCAACGGTACCCGCACGAACTTCCCAATGAGGTCGGCATACCGTTCATCTTCTGGATGCACCGCGATACCCGTATCTCCCAGCATGGTTTCCGGGCGTGTAGTGGCGACAATGATTTCGCCACCTCCTTCAACCAATGGATAACCAATGGCGGTGAGCTGCCCCGGCTGCTCCACGTGGTCTACCTCAATGTCGGAAAGAGCGGTTTTACAGGACACACACCAGTTAGTAATATAGTTCCCGCGATAGATGAGACCTTCCTCATAGAGTCGAACAAAAACTTCGGTCACCGCATCGGATAATCCCTCGTCCAGGGTAAACCGTAGCCGGTCCCAATCGACCGAAGCTCCGAGCTTAGCTACCTGCTCAAGAATTCTCCCTCCATACTGTTCCTTCCACTGCCAGACCTCATTAACGAATGCCTCGCGCCCCAGTTCCCGCCGGTCAATTCCTTGACTGCGCAACAATTCATCCACTTTCATCTGGGTATGGATTCCCGCATGGTCGGTTCCGGGCAGCCACAAGGTATTGTCTCCACGCAGGCGATGATACCGCGTCAAAATATCCTGCCAAGTACTGTTAAGGGCATGGCCCAAGTGCAAAACCCCGGTGACATTCGGTGGAGGCATGACGATGGTAAACGAGTCCCGTCCCTCTCGGTGAGTGGGACGAAAATAGCCCTTTTCCCTCCACCACTGATACCACTTGTCTTCGACCACACCCGGGTTATATCGCGAATCTAGTGCCACACCGATCATCCTCCACCGAAGTTATTACCTACCAGTTAACGTCGCAAATACAATAAATCCCCGCTTCGCTAAGGGCGAAACGAGGATTTCGCGGTACCACCTTAATTTGCCCCATTGCTGGAGCCTTCAAGCGCAATATCGGGCGCAATCCGTCTCGATACTCGCCCATATAGGCGATCTCGAAATTCCTCAGGGATCACTCACGTTCACATCCGGGCGAATCTTTCACCATATGACTCGCTCTCTATACCGGACCGCTGAACGCTTCTTCCCCTCATCGGCTAGACTCTTAAATTAATAAAGGTTTTGTTACTCTACGACGGCAAGTATGTCTTCGGCGGACAAAATAAGATGCTCGACGTTGTCGATCTTAATCTCTGTCCCCGCGAACTTCGCGAACAAGACACGTTGACCATTCTTGACTTTGACGTCTTCGCCATCGCCCACAGCCACCACAAGACCTGTCTGTGGCTTGTCTTTGGCAGTGTCTGGGATGTAAATACCACTCTGTGTCCGTTCTTGTTCTTCAACCAACTTAATTAACACCCGATCCCCCAGGGGTTGTACCTGCATTACGATATCCCTCGCTTCCTGAGATAGAAACCCACGATAAAGTGGCATTTTCAATTATAGCCAACCGCCACCGGGTGTCAATTATGGTTCCACAGTTCTTTTGCCGATCATCCCCTCATACCATGATGCAAGGGGGCTTGGCAGAGTGATCCGAAAATATTGCAAACGACCGTTCCTTCTTCCCCTTGTGGGAAGCTTAGTCGTCCTACTCACTGGTTGTGGGGCTCGTCCAGCGCCATCCGCGAATGAAGCTTCGTGGCCTACGGTATCGGTCCAGTTGGACGACATCACACCCCTCATGACACTTCCACTGACCTTGGCTCTACGATTGGGCACCTTCCATGAACGCCATGTGAAGATCGTATTCACCAACAAATCGCATACCGCTAACGTGACTCTCAGTTCGAGCCCACAGCGCCCGGTGGTCGGATACCTGGCGACCCGTCCAGATTTAGTGTTGGTCTCTCCTCGACCGGACCCTCATTTTCGCCTGCGCGCCTTAAATCACTTGCCTATCTTTTATTCGCCCATTGTCCACAGCGAAATTCCCCTAGTGAGCGCCCTTCTGAAAACCCAGCGTGCCCATATTACCCAATGGACGCCGATTCCTTTTTCGCAAATGAAACAGCTTTGGCGTCGTCAGCACTTACCGTGGGCAGTGGTCACCCTCAGTGAAGCGCAAGTCCTAAAACACCTTGATGCAAGGACTGTCACCTTGTCGTGGCTGGGCGCGTCTACTGGACCGATCCCCACCGTCATGCTCGAAGAACACCGCGCCGAGCCCGCAGTGACACGTTTTCTTGCCGGTCTGAATCTGGCTCTCTGGTATCTCCACACCACGCCCCCAGCGGCCGTCGCATCCATTTTGAGCAACGGCCACCAGGATTCACAGCTCGTCCAAGAAATCCGACAGGCCCTACACTATCAGTATTGGCCCAATACCACCTATCCAGACTCCAGCACCTATGCCAGAATGACCTCCTTAATGCCTCAGTGGCAAAGCTACACCGTGATGGTGGACCCGGGTCCTGCCCTTCAAGCTCTTTCGGAAATGGATAAATAGTGGGAGCGTGTAATTTCCATCAGCCGCAAATCCGTATATCCGTGTAGCCGGCCGGTCGCTGGCAAACGACCCACCGTGCGAAAACCGGTCTTTTGATACGTTCTGATGGCGCGCCCATTATCCATCCTTACCCGCAAGTACACTCGGTCTAAAGTCAACATATGAAATGCCGCAAATAGCGCTTCGCGCATTGCCTCGGTACCATAGCCTCGGCCCCATGAGTCCTTATTGCCTATCGATATGCGAATTTCGGCTTCACGAGCTCGCCATAAGATCTGCTGCAGCTCGACATCTCCAATGAGGTTGCCCTCATCGTCTATTATCGCGAACACCAATCGGCTACGGTCGCGAACTAACGATCGCCACCATGCTTCTTGGTCGTCACCTTTGGCAAACTTTTTCCCAGTGAGCTCAAATAGCGCCGGATCGTTGTCCCAGCGCATCAACATGGATACATCATCATGCGTTAGTCGACGAATGCGTCGATACTCCTCTGTTAAAGATAAAACCAAGCGTCGTCACCTCACAAGAAGTCCAAGCCTCTAGTCATTCGACACGCACTGCCGAGCTCCTGTCATTTTGGAACCATCTCGAGGGACTTTCTGATGGAAATCATGGATAAGGTCCCCATTATCACCTAAGCCGTCTCCTCGACTCTCTTCCTATCGATATGATTAGTCACTGTGAACGGGAACCGACGGAAGTAGCCGCAGCGCCGTATGGTTGTCACTCACTTCCAACTGAAGAGCGGCCAAATTTTCAAAGTGTAACGCATGAGACCCTTGCCACGGAGCGCCCAGCACACCCAAGGTCACCGCCTTCAGGCAGTCCGCATGAGGCACGACAAACACTCGCCCGGAATGTTTGCCTGGCAACTCCTTGAGAAAACTGTCCATTCGGGCATATACGGCACTTAATCGTTCTCCTCCGGGCGGTGGAATCTCAGGATCATGTTTCCAGGTCTGATAGGCATTGAGAGGCTCCAAGTCATGAATTACCTGCCCATCAAAGGCACCCATATGGATTTCATGCAGTCTCGAGTCAATGTGCACCGAGTCCACTCCTACCAAGTGCGCAATCACTTCCGCGGTTTCCTGAGTACGTCGTAGCGGACTCGCATAGAGGGCGCTGACCGACTGTCCCTTCCATAATTCCGCAAAGTGTCGTGCGGCCAGACGTCCACTGGCGGTTAATACCGGGTCAAACGCGTCGGAGACCAACTGGTCATGCGCATTAGCCTCGCTCTCCCCATGACGGATCATTACTACCATGACTCCCATGACATCTCTCCTATCCAATTTTATGTATTCTTCGCAATTCGTCCGCCAGCTACTTGACCCAGCCTCCTCAATTGAGTAGCTTTGACGTATGCAGAATCTACAAGGAAAAACTCTTTGGGTTATGCGGCACGGGCGTCCCAACGTCCCCCCTAACCCTCTTCTTATGACACGAGTACAGTTTAATGAGTACTTGCACCAATATGACCTGGCTGGCCTGAGTCAAGACGAGCAGGCACGCCTGGTGTCCCTCTATGCGTCCTATCCCACCCCAGAATTGGTGGTCTCCTCGGACTTGCCTCGCGCGAAAGAAACCGCCAACCTATTCGCCCGGGGAGCCCATATCGAGGTCAATCCGATATTCCGAGAAATTCCGATCGTCCTTCCCAAAGAGGCCAACACCTGGTTTCTCAATCGTCGTTGGCCCAGTGAAGTGTGGTGGAGCTACCTACGCTCAGCGTGGTTCTTCGACATCCCCCCGGAAGGGAAAAAGCTATCCGTGGAACGCAGTCGCGCTGCCATAGAGCAACTGCTGGAATACCAACAACAAGTACAGACGCTGGCACTGGTCTCCCACTCCGGGTTTTTGCTAGTCACGATTAACCTCTTGATGAAAGCCGGCCAAATTGACGGGCGACGATTGCCTCACATCAACTTTGGCAGGCCCACAACCTATCAGTACAAAAGTTAAATCGAGAGGCCAAGACCGTGTATAGCCGCTTTGATCGCGTCCATGCCCTCGCCCGTCCGGCTTGAGATTAAATTCACGGACAATCCATACTGCTCATCTAGCGCCGCTTGGCGCTCTTTTTGTTCTTGGCGATTCATTCGATCCATTTTACTAGCTGCCACAACTAATAGCACGTTGCGCTCACGAGCCCACTGCACCACCATAAATTCTGCCTCTTCGGGATCTCGACGCGCATCTTGAATCAGTACCGCACCGACCAATGGCTGACGGGTCGTGAGATAGTCTTCCACCGCCATCCCAAAACGCGCCCGCTCATCCTTGGACACTTTGGCGTATCCGAATCCGGGGAGGTCCACAATATACCAACTCGGCATCGCAAAGAAATTAATGCGTTGCGTACGACCCGGGGTATTACTGGTATGCGCCACTTTTTTCTTCAAAAGGGCATTAATCAACGAAGACTTGCCCGCATTAGACCGCCCTAAAAACGCAATCTCGCTCAATCCCGTCTTCGGCATTTCCTCCAGTGTTAAAGCTGAAGTCACCAAATCCCCGGATTTAACCGGGGCGTTTGCTCGCGAGTGAACTTTTGACTTGGCCATGAATCCTCCATTCCCTATTCCAGCACCTCGGCGAGCACATCATCTAAGTGTCCCACGGTGGAAATCTCCAGTTGACGACGCACATTGATGGGAATGTCCTCTAAATCTGGCCGATTGTTCTCTGGAATAAATACCTTTCGCACTCCCGCTCGGTGTGCTGCCAAAATTTTTTCCTTGATTCCACCCACTGGCAAAACCCGTCCCCGCAAAGTAATTTCTCCCGTCATCGCCACCGCCGGCCGCACCGGCCGACCAGTCAGTGCCGAAATCATCGCCACCGCCATGGCCACCCCGGCCGATGGCCCATCTTTGGGGATGGCCCCTTCGGGCACATGAATATGGAGATCCGTGCTGTCGTCCAATCCCCCCTCAATGGCCAGAGCCGTCTGGTGCGATCGAATGTAGCTGAAGCCGGCTCGAGCCGATTCTTGCATGACATCCCCTAATTGCCCGGTCAGCGTGAGATGCCCCTTGCCCGGCATGGTGCTCACCTCAATGGCCATAATGTCTCCACCTACTTCGGTGACGGCGAGTCCATTCACGACCCCTACTTGCGCATCGACCTCAGCCGACAAGTGGTGGACTCGCGGTTTTCCCAGATAGCGAGAGATATTCTTGCCGGTCACATGAATAGGCGATGTCTTCCCTTCAACCACCTCTCGGGCGGCCTTACGACAAATTCTCCCTAACTCCCGCTCCAATTGCCGCACACCGGCTTCGCGAGTATATTGGGCAATGATACGGCCCATGATCCCCCGCGCCAGTGAAATTTGACTATCGGCGAGCCCATTTTGCTTCTTTTGCCGCGGCCACAAATATCTTTCTGCAATGTGGACCTTTTCTTCATCGGTATAGCCGGGAATATTAATCACTTCCATGCGATCCAAAAGCGGACGAGGAATGAGGTGCAACACATTCGCCGTGGTAATGAACATCACGTCAGATAAGTCAAAGGGGATTTCCACATAGTGATCGGAAAAATGTTGATTTTGTTCTGGATCTAGTACTTCCAAAAGAGCGGCAGCAGGATCCCCGCGAAAATCGTTGGCCATCTTGTCAAGCTCATCCAACAGAAACAAGGGGTTTTTCGTTCCGGCTTGTCTCATCCCCTGAATAATCCGCCCCGGCATGGCCCCAACATAGGTGCGGCGATGACCACGAATTTCCGCTTCGTCGCGCACTCCGCCCAACGATATTCGGACAAAGTTACGGCCCGTCGCCCGCGCAATCGAGCGAGCCAGCGAAGTTTTCCCTACCCCCGGTGGGCCCACTAAGCACAAAATCGGGGTTTTCAACTCTTCCGATAATGATTGCACCGCTAAGAATTCAAGAACACGTTCCTTTACCCTTGGTAGTCCAAAATGATCGCTTTCCAAAATATCTTCGGACTCTCCCAAGGAAATGTTCTGCACGCTTTTTTCGGTCCATGGCAATTCCAATAACGCGTCCAGATATGTACGTACGACAGCCGCTTCTGCCGACATGGGCGACATCTTTTCTAATCGGCTAATTTCTCGTTCGATTTTCTCACGAACCGTAGGGTCCAGCGCCGTCATGGTTTCTAGGCGTTGTCGCAACTCTTCCGTTTCGCTGGCTTCTTCGTCGGATTCTCCCAGTTCTCGCTGGATAGCCTTCATTTGCTCACGAAGGTAATACTCCTTTTGGGTCCGTTCCATCTGACGACGGACACGGCCGTTAATCCGCTTTTCGATTTCTAGAAGTTCAATTTGTCGCGATAGTACGTCGCCCACTCGAGTAAGTCGCTCCTGGAGATCAAAGCTCTCCAACACCTCTTGCTTCTCCTGGGTACGAATGTCCATATTGGAGATGATGGTGTCTGCTAGACGTCCCGGGTCGTCGATATTCATAACCACGCTCGCCTCTCCGGGCATTTTGCGAGAGTTTTTGATGTAGACCTCAAATAAGTCTACGGCGCTATGCATGAGGGCTTCCAGTTCATCTGTCAGTTCAGTTTCCTCAGGAACCGCTTCCACGTCCGCCATAAAATAATCGCCACTATCGCGCACTGAATGAATCCGACATCGGCTTTTTCCCTCGACCACGACCTTTGAACCGCCTGTCGGCATCTTCAGCACCTGCTTCACCTCGGCGATCACCCCAACCAGATAGAGGTCTTCTTCGCTAGGGCTGTCCAGCCGTGTATCTTTCTGCGCTACAAACAAAAGCGAGCGATCGCCCAGCATAGCCTGCTCCAGCGCCTCAAGGCTCTTTTTTCGACCAATTTCAAGCGGAACCACCATGGACGGAAACACTAATACGCCGCGGAGTGGTAATAACGGTAAATCCATACATTCGCCCCCTATACCCATATTACCAAACACTTGAAAAAAAAGGGGCGCTCCGACTGGAGCGGCCCTTTCTCCCAATCAGTAATTACCCCACTGAAGAAGGACTGGCCGTCAAAAGATCGGCTTCCATGACTGGTTGCAGCGAGGTCGGTTCCTCTTGTACCGCGATAATCGCATGTTCAATGACCTCGGATAATGTATCGACGGGAATGACATCGATGGCCAAGGTGCGAAACACCTCCTGCCAATTATCACGCGGGATGAGGACCCGCTTACATCCTGCCTGCTGAGCCGCTTCAACCTTTGCCACGACTCCTCCGATTGGTCGTACTTCACCGCGAATCGAGAGTTCTCCGGTCATCGCCAACCGATTGTCTACCGTCTTTTGCTTTATGGCCGAGTATAGTGCCGATGCAATCGCAACGCCTGCCGAGGGCCCGTCTAACGGCACGCCGCCCGGAAAGTTAATGTGCAAATGGTAATCGCGAGTCCGGATGTCCATAATGTTTTCCAGGACCGTCAAGACGTTTTCGACCGAACTGCGAGCCATCGATTTACGACGAATGGTACGCCCACCGTTGCCCATCTCTTCTTCATCCACCACTCCGGTGACCGAAAGCTTTCCCGTGCCCTCGGCCACTGGTTGTGCAACCGCTTCCACTTCAAGTACCGTCCCTAAATTCGGCCCGTAAATGGCAAGCCCATTCACCATTCCCACGTGCGGCCTGTCTGCCACCTTTTTCTCCGGACGAGGGTTATACTGCCCGGATTGCACCACCCACTCCACATCCGCCTTGGTAATGCCCTGGCGGCCTTCGGTCATCGAGACTCCGGCGGCGATTTGAATCATATTGACCGCTTCGCGCCCATTGGTGGCATATTGTTTAATAATCTCCAATGCACCTGACTCCACGTCGATACCCATTCGCTTGGCGGCATTGGCGGCAATTGAATGGACCTCATCCGGCAGCAACGCTCGGAAGTAAATCTCCAAGCAGCGCGACCGGATGGCCGGCGGAATCTCCTGTGGCTGCCGCGTAGTGGCCCCTACTAGCCGGAAGTCAGCCGGAAGACCATTCTCAAAAATATCTTGAATGTGGAGAGGAATATTTTGATCCTCCGAATTATAATACGCCGATTCCAGAAATACTTTGCGATCTTCCAATACCTTCAGTAGCTTGTTCATCTGAATCGGATGTAATTCGCCAATTTCATCGATAAAGAGCATCCCGCCATGCGCTTTCGTGACGGCACCCGGCTTCGGTTGGGGAATTCCCGCCATCCCCATGGGACCGGCCCCCTGATAAATAGGGTCATGAACCGATCCAATGAGCGGGTCTGCAATCCCACGCTCGTCAAATCGAGCGGTGGTGGCGTCTAATTCAATGAATTTGGCATCAGGCCTAAATGGTGACCACGACATCCGCTTGGCTTCCTCCATGACCAGTCGCGCCGCAGCCGTTTTTCCGACTCCCGGGGGTCCATAAATAATGACGTGCTGCGGATTCGGACCACAGAGCGCCGCCTTGAGCGATTTAATGCCGTCAGATTGCCCGACGACCTCCTCAAAGTTGCTCGGACGTGTCCTTTCGGATAACGGCTCACTGAGGTGAATCGCACGTAGGCGACGCAATTTGTCAATCTCTTTTTTTGACTCCCGTTCCACGGCCACCTTCGCGCCTTGCTGAGACTTCAAGGCGTTCCAGAAATAGAGTCCAATAACTACAATCAAAAAAAATTGAACGAAGGTCACGATGCTTTGAAAGTTCATCGTAGCCCTCCTTTCCGCGAAGCAGAGATTGTTTGATGCGAATTCGCCGTTTGGCCTCGCGTATGTAGTTTGGCCAACTTTGAGGCTGATAAAGCGCCAATTCATGGACCGACATCCAGCAATTATGTGCAATCGCGTACCATGCCCTCAATGGAAATTATGCCCACTTACGCCCGCAAAAAACCAACAGCCGACCCCTAACTAGGCGTCGGCCAGGCTTTTGCATCACGAATCAATAAAAAACGGCTAGGCGAGAGAGACGGAAGCCAACAGAGCATCGCCCATCGGCTGAATCAATTGGCGCTCTTCCAGGAATCGGACCACATTAGCCAGGTCCTCGCTAAACACTTTCTCGCCTGAGACAATCCGAAGTTCAGGTGAGCGAGGGATCTCATAAGGACTTTGAATGCCTGTCATTTCGGGAATTGTTCCCTGCCGTGCCTGGTGATACAACCCTTTGGGATCACGGCGTTCACACTCCTCAAGCGACGTCGCCACATGAATTTCAATGAAATCTCCGATCGGCTCAATCATATCGCGAAAGCGCTGGCGGGCTTCTTCCAATGGCGCAACCATGGCCACCACCACGAGGCCGCCATGCTGCACCATGAGTTGCGACACAAAGCCCACCCGTTCGAGATTTTGAATGCGATCCTCGCGAGTAAACCCAAGACCTTTGGATAAATGGCGGCGGATGACGTCGCCATCCAAGAGGGTCACGAGATACTTACTGCGCAGAGACAGCACATGATACAACGCCTTCGCCAGGGTACTCTTTCCGGATGCCGGAAGACCGGTCAAAAAGATCACTCCGCCCTGTTTGATGGTCCGGAATTCATCTTGCAATACTTGCCGGACGGGCTCGGGTGCATACCATTCGGGCAATGGTTCACCACTTGCCAGCATCTGACGCACTTTGGTTCCAGAGAGTTGCACCATATCGGACGTGTTGTCGGCATCCTTTACGGGCCAAAAACTCTGATGTCGCACATTAAAGGCGTATTCTGGAAAGACCAGCGGACGGATTTTCATCTTGTCTGCGACCTTTTCCATGAGTTCTTGAGCTTCGTACGGTGGGTACCAAAATCCATTGGGATGGACTGGGTTTTTCCCGGGATCCGCCGGTGCTCGTCCAACAATAAAATAGTCTGCTCCGTAGTTTTGACGAATCAAGGCATGCCACAACGCTTCTCTGGGACCTGCCATCCGCATGGCCAGCGGTATCGTCGCTAAAGTGACTGAAGGATGCCCATTATCATCTAACGGATAGCTTTCCGCCAACGCCCAAATCGCCTTCAAGCGCAGTGACTCCGATAGGTCACCCGGTTGGGTCGGCCCGGTCGTCGGATGAAGCAGCAAATGTCCGTCAACTAACTCTTGGGCAGCCCGTGTCACCGCGTAATGTGCCCCGTGCATAGGATTTCGCGTATGAAAGGCTACGACCGGCTTTCCCAATCGTCGAAATCGTCGCCTCATTTCTCCCGGGGTCCGATACAGTGGTAGAAAGTCTACACGACGTGCTAATTCTAAGCGTTCTAAATCGAGACTTTGCACCGGACCAGCAATATACCAGTGATGGCGGCCCAATAAGGATCGTACTCCCGCGTGACGCACGTCCTCCGTACCATAAATAGCCTGCGCTTCACGATGCAAGTCTGCTTCATAGACTTCGCTGACGATCACCTTGGCTAATGGTGTCCCATCTTCCCTAGTCAAAAGGACCTCCTCGCCTACCGTCACTGACGTCGCGAAATCCTCTGCGACATCAAGCACGATAGGTATCGGCCATAGACTACCATCAGCCAACGTCATGCGTTCCAGCACGGATATATAGTCTCGGGACGAAAGATACCCCTCCAAAGGTGCATAGGCTCCTGACAAGAGCAAATCTAAGTCACACCGCTGCTGAGCATCAAGAATCCACGCATGTTGTCCCACTAGTACTCCACACCCTTAATAAAGATGATTTATTTATGTCATACTTAGGGTATGACAAGATTACAGTGTCATGGGACAATCATCCCGATCTTAAGTAACACTTCAGCGTACATCGGTACCTGACCCAGTATAGTAGGGCTAGCATATATCGCGAAGGAGGGCTCGACCTGCTACCCAATTTTCTAATCATCGGTGCCCCTCGTAGCGGCACCACGCACTTATACAAGGGTTTGCGGCAGCATCCTGAGGTTTACGTGAGTGACTTCAAAGAACCGATGTTTTTCGCTTATGAGAATGATCCTCGCTCGAGCGTCGTGAGTGACCTCAAGACCTACGAGTCTCTATTTAACTCGGCAGGCAACGCCCATGCCGTAGGGGAAGCTTCGACCCTTTATTTGTATAGCGAACGAGCTCCTCTGACAATTGCGAAGTACATTCCAGATGCGCGCATGATCGCCGTGTTGAGAAATCCCATCGACCGCGCTTTTTCTCAATATACGTTTCAACGACTCTTGCATGACGAACCGTGCGACACATTTGAGCAAGCACTCGCACTCGAAGAAGAACGCCGTGAACGCCTGTCGCACCTCATGCCATTTATCCTTTATCGTGAGGTGGGCCTCTACAGTGACCAAGTCAAGCGCTACCAACAACAATTTTCGCCAGAGCAGCTACTCTTTCTTCTGCAAGATGACTTAGACCATCATCCGCAGCAAGTTTTTCAACGTATCTTTTCATTCCTCGAAGTGGATCCGCTTTTTGAGCCTAACCTACCTCATCGCACCAACGCTTCCGGAGTGCCAGAGAATCAGACCCTATTTCGCCTCATTAAGACCACTGGCCGAGCATTTAAGCGATTTCTTCCGGAATCGACTGTGAACCGCTTAAGTGGTAAGACACACGAGACATTGCTGACTCGTCCCGCAATTCATGAAGCTACCCGTCAAGAATTGCAATCATTCTTCCACGATGATATTGAAAAGACGGCCGCCCTGCTGGATCGCGACTTATCTCACTGGCTCAACCCGCAATAAAAATAGGCGCTATGGGATACTCCCTCGGCTGATAGATTGACGCCATGCATGCTAAAACAGCGATAGTCCGAAGCCGCTGCTGTTCTCCGCAGGGACAATGCCCGTGCGGCTGATGCCATCGATCACACCAAAGACATGATGGATGTTAATGGCCGCGCATCCCGACTGGGGATTTCGCGGACCGATTATGGATAGGCCTTATTGGGATGAGCCACTTCAGCCTTGGATGTGCAAAGCTATTGCACATAAGAAAAAACCGGAGAGCGGCACTGGCACGGCTCTCCGGTTTTTGGGACACCACTTATGCAGTTTCTTCCTTTTGTTTTTTAGCGCGAGGTTTTTGACCTTGCACCGAAACCAAAAGCGGTTCTTCTTGATGCTCCACTACTTCACGGGTAATGACGCACTTGGCTATATCGGGACGTCCCGGCATCTCATACATGATTTCGAGCATGAGATCCTCGATAATAGCTCGGAGCGCACGTGCACCGGTGTTGCGACGCATGGCCTCTCGCGCCACCGCTTTCACTGCATCGTCGTTGAACTCCAACTCCACATTATCCATTTGCAACATCTTTTGATATTGCTTAATCAAGGCATTGCGCGGTTCGGTGAGAATTTGCACCAACGCCGGCTCATCTAACGCGTCCAACGTCACGGTAATAGGCAGTCGACCCACAAACTCTGGAATGAGACCAAACTTGAGCAAGTCTTCTGGCATGATCTTGGCCAGCACATCCCCAATGTTGATGTCAGACTTACCTTGAATCTCGGCGTTAAATCCAAGGCCCTTTTTACCGATACGTCCCTTGATTAACTTATCGATGCCATCGAAAGCGCCACCCACAATAAAGAGGATGTTCGTGGTATCAATTTGAATGAACTCTTGATGAGGATGCTTACGACCACCCTGCGGCGGCACCGACGCGACGGTCCCTTCCAAAATCTTTAGCAAGGCTTGTTGCACACCCTCACCCGATACGTCTCGGGTAATCGATGGGTTCTCTGACTTACGAGCGATCTTGTCAACCTCGTCAATGTAGACAATACCTTTTTCGGCCTTTTCTACATCATAATCTGCCGCTTGAATCAGCTTTAATAAGATGTTTTCCACATCTTCTCCGACGTACCCCGCCTCCGTTAACGAGGTGGCATCAGCAATGGCAAACGGCACATTGAGAATCTTGGCAAGCGTTTGCGCTAAGAGGGTCTTCCCGGAACCTGTCGGGCCCAACATCAGAATGTTGGACTTTTGCAGTTCAACATCGTCGACCTTATTGCCTAAGTTAATGCGCTTATAGTGATTATAGACCGCTACGGAAAGGGTCTTTTTCGCCCGATCTTGGCCTACCACATACTGGTCCAAAATCGATCGAATTTCTGACGGTTTGGGAATGTCCTTGAGCTCAAATTCCACATCGTCATTGAGCTCTTCCTCAATTATTTCAGAACACAGTTCCACGCACTCATCACAGATGTACACGCCACCTGGGCCCGCGATAAGCCGCTTCACTTGATCCTGATATTTCCCGCAGAATGAACATTTTAGCTGACCCTTTTCATCAGTAAACTTAAACATGGTCCGCCCCCTTATCCGCGTTGCTGTTCCGTGTCTAGTGTCATATCCCCTACTACTCTGGGTTCGAAGGGGCCAGACCGACTCGTGGCGTCAAGACTTCATCCACTAAATGATATGCCTTTGCTTCATCGGCAGTCATCCAATAGTCGCGCTCGGTTTCCTTCAAAATTTGCTCCAGAGAATGGTTACTGTGCTTGGCCAAGATTCCTGCTAAGGACTCCCGATTGCGGATCAGTTCCCGCATTTGAATATCGAGATCGGTAATTTTCCCGCCCAAGCGGTCCACCCATGGCTCATGTATCATGACCCGAGCATTGGGGAGAGCGAACCTCTTGCCATCCGCGCCTCCGGCCAGTAACACCGCACCCATACTCGCTGCTAAGCCAACACAAATGGTCGATACGTCCGGCTTAATATACTGCATGGTATCGTAGATGGCCATCCCGGCCGTCACCGATCCTCCAGGGGAATTCACATAGAGATTAATATCCCGCTCAGGATCGTCACTCTCTAGAAAGAGCAACTGGGCTACCACCAAATTGGCGACATCATCATCAATAGCATTTCCTAAAAAGATAATGCGTTCTTTTAACAGCCGTGAATAAATGTCATAGGAACGCTCTCCACGATTGGTCTGTTCAACGACCATCGGCACCAAATAGCTCATTGTTTCCCTCCCAATTAATCTTCCGGTTCTTCTTCCCCGAGGACCGTTGTCGATAGATAGTCACTGGCCTTCGATACGACGAGATTACCACGCAAAGCTTCGAATTCTCCTCGCTGCCTAAACAACTGCACTAATTGGTCGAGCGGTTGTCGATAGAGTTCTGCCATGGGAACAATCGTCTCGATGACATCATCGTCGCTGACTTCAATCCCCTGGCTTTTTGCCACTGACTCTAGGAGCAACTCTTCTTTCACTCGCTCCTCGGCCTGGGGCCGCATCTCTTCATGAAGATTTTCTAGAGAGATCTGGCGACTTTCAATATATTCCTCTACGTCGGCTCCCATCCGTCGAAGCATGTTGTCTAATTCATGCATTTGATTATGAATAGCCTGTTCAACCAATGCTGACGGAACCTCAAACGATGTGCGCTCTTTCAGCTTACCCAAAATCTTGGCCAACCGATCATCTTTAGCCTGCTTTAGTAGTCTTTCTTTCAGTCGCTCAGTGACCGTATCACGCAGGTCTTCTTCACTTTCGTAGCCCAAGGTGATCGCTAAATCTTCATCGATGGCCGGAATATCTGGGCGCTTGATATCGGTCACGGTCACTTCAAATCGGACATCTTTACCTTGAAGGGCGACATCAGGATGGTTCTCAGGATAGGTTAAGCGAATAGTTTGGGGCTCATCAGCCTGAAGACCAATCAGTTGTGTTTCGAGGCCTTCGACCGCCAGTCCAGAACCTATTTCT
The DNA here is from genome assembly GCF_057473405.1 of Sulfobacillus sp. TH-112. Classification (NCBI taxonomy): domain Bacteria; kingdom Bacillati; phylum Bacillota; class Clostridia; order Eubacteriales; family Clostridiales Family XVII. Incertae Sedis; genus Sulfobacillus; species Sulfobacillus sp. TH-112. The sequence continues at coordinate 895 of NZ_JBYCKN010000127.1, read as the reverse complement.
ACGGCATAAGCATCATCTTCAACAAAGGGGTCTTCTCCCTCTTCATTATCCGCCAAAAATCCTTGCAATTTCAAGACAACATGATCCCCCATGGATACCGGCTCATTGTCCACTGGCACCAATTGCGCTTGAGACTTGGCTAATGCCTGAAATTCTTTCTCCAAATCCTCTTCCGATGCCTCTGAAACCGACAGTGGTTCTTTCAAAAGGTCATCCAAAGCGCCAATTTCGATTGCTGGTTTGGATTCCACCTCAATGTCAAATTGAAACGGCTTGTCCTCATCAAGTGTGACAATGTTAATATGGGGCTCTCCGACCGGTTCCACCGCTGCCGTGATTAATGCTTCGCTATAGTGCCGATCCACTAACTGTTGTGCCGCCTCTTGGAGCAACACCCCACGGCCCACATAGCGCTCAAAGATCTTTCGAGGGGCTTTTCCTCGTCGAAATCCCGGAATATTATATCGCCCTGCAACCGTCTTAAAGGCTCGATCCATAGCCTTTGTTACGTCAGCTGGCTCTATTGTCACTGATACCTTGGCTACCGCATGAGGCAACCGTTCCAACGCCACATCCACTGAAAAATTCCTCCTCTAACGCCCTTAAAAATCATCCCATTATAGCATGGGAAGTGGCTCAGTCCAATCACAAGAAAAACCGAGGCAGAAGCCTGCCTCGTCAAATTGGAGCGGAAGACGGGATTTGAACCCGCGACCCTCGCCTTGGCAAGGCGATGCTCTACCGCTGAGCTACTTCCGCGCTTTGGTGCGAGGGAAGGGACTTGAACCCTTACGCCTAGCGGCACGAGATCCTAAGTCTCGCATGTCTGCCATTCCATCACCCTCGCATGGTGCGCCCGGTAGGATTTGAACCTACGACCTCCGGATTCGAAGTC
>NZ_JBYCKN010000126.1:0-41758 GCF_057473405.1 Sulfobacillus sp. TH-112 | reverse complement strand
AATACCGTGGCTGATTCGCCTCATTCCCGTCATCTTAGCCACAAATTTTGCTTTTGCTGCAGCATTTACCATGTTGCCCTATTGGAGTCGGCATGTCCTTCACGGCAATGCCTTCATTTTTGGCGTGGTCGAAGCGAGCTGGGCCCTAGGAATGGTCATTGGCAGTGTGGGCGTGGGCCTTACCGCACGATTCAATCTCAATGCGGTCATTTGCGTCACCGGTATCGGACTAGGCGCGGGCGCCTTGGCCTTTGCCTTAAGCGGCTCCTCTCTCTTATCTATCGGTATTCTCCTAGTAACCGGCGTAGCCAATGGGATCGCGAACGCCCTCTTGTTTACCATGATGCAGCGCACCATTCCGGAACACATTCGCGGTCGAGCGTTTGGCCTTCTCATTTCCCTGATCACTATTTCTAGTCCCCTAGGGACTTTCCTTTCCGGGGCATTGCTCAATGTCCTTCCTCTGTGGTGGTCCTGGATATTAGCCGCTATCGCAGGAGTAGCGCTGGCAGTCTTAGCCTGGCGTTGGTTACCGAACGATCAGTCGCATGTATCCTCAAACTCCGTTGAGCTATCGGAAACCGTCTAAGCTCTCAAACGGACCACCTCGAATCTGACATCTATTCCCTTGACTATCCACCCTATCATTCCGGGAGACACCGAGACCTACCACACCATATCGGCAAGTTCTCTCACACAGGGATTCAAACTAGCTCTCCGATCCCAGATTAAGCCGTTACGCGCCAGCCATTAGTCGACACAACATCTCCCAGAACAAGGTACAGGGGCTTGCTGAATATTGGTCTGATTTAAGCCCACGAATTTCTCAGGCGTAGGACTGGGAAACCCACCTTTGCATGAAAGAGATATGCGACTATTTCAATTCGCGATCCGAAGATAAGCGCACCAGATGTCCCACCCTCCCGGCAAACGAAGGAGAATTCATCACCAACGGTTATTCACTACTGCACGTTCAACGAAACACGCCGGGCAAAAGGCTGTTGGAAAGTGTCTTCTTTTCCATGTATAGTTAAATGCGGCCGAGATTCCTATTGCACATCGGAAGCAATGACGCAACGAGCATCCCAGCTGAAATTGTGCAGGACACCGGTCACAATTTTCGATGTGACGGCGACCATAAATCATTGATAACTGCAGTAATTTAGAATATGGTTTTCATAATGAGGTGATCCCTAGTGTTAGCGACCCGAATCAGGGCGGTGGCCATCTTGAGTGTCATGGTCGCGACCATGTCTGTTTCGGTTATCGGATGCGGCTCATCAACCACGGCATCTCCGTTGACCTCGTCCAAACTCTCCCGACAGTTCACCGCTATAGCGAACTTTATCGCACAAAACCAACCCACGTTGCAACAACCCTCGACATTGGCACAATTTCGTCGCCGAGAAGACCGATTAGCGGTTCGGTTGCGGAAAAATCCCACCCAGTCGGCCTTGTGGGTGGCCGGAGCTCAATTGGCAGCGAGCCTGCATGATGCTCACACTGTCGTGAGTCCGCCAGAAGATCCCCACTCAACGTTGCCAGTAGCTTTTTTCTCGGTGGCGGGTGGTGTAGTGGCGGATCCAGTGCCAAACTATCACCTCGGGTTTAGACCAGGCGATCGCGTCCTGAAAGTCGGTCCATTGACCCCCACCGCCATTGTCCGACGCCTTAAGGCTGTGTTGCCGGGCAATGTCTACTGGCGCGAGAGTAACCTCACACCATATATGCAACGCTCTACGGTATTGGAGTGGCTGGGCGTCGTCCAGCACCACAAGGTTCACTTAACCCTGAGGACGCAGCACGGGCGAACGATCGCCGTAGAGGTTCCGTTAGTCACGATGACAGCGAGCCAAGCAGCCGATCCAGGTTTTCTTCAAGCTCGGTTTATCCTGAGCTATTTGGCGCCACTGACAATTCCTTCCAGCCAACAAAAGCCGGGCTATTTCTTCTTCTGGCAAGTAAACCGTCCAGCCGACTACGCGGTATTTTGGTTGCTTCAGTGCACAAACACACCTGCATACCGGGCGGCAGTACAGGAATTTTTCCATCGTGTCACCACGGAACATGTCACGCGAGTGGTTTTCGACTTGCAAGAAAATGGCGGTGGGAACTCCGATGTCATCAACTCATGGGAAGATAACCTCCCGTACTATGAGGGCCAACTCTATGTGCTCATTAATGGCAGTACGTTTAGTTCGGCGGTCTTGGTCAGTGATGTGTTAGCAACCCTCGACGACGCGATCCTCGTGGGCCAACCGAGCGGTCTGGGTTACTCAGGATACGGCAACGTAGTGGACAGGAAGATTGGCGGTCTGTATGTACAATCGTCCACCGTGCCCATCGAAGGGCCGAAAAACAGTCAAGCCACCGTCACCACACTAGTCCCGACGATTTCTGTTCCGGTGACGCTCGCTGATGTCTGGCGCCACACCAACCCCATCCAGCAGTGGTTATTGCACGGATTGGGTAAACGTCACATCGCCCCCATCAATCGGTGAATGCGAGCGGGGTTAACCTCCTCGTACGGATCAGAGGAACGCCATATCAAAACTTATCGGACAAGGTCATGCCGCGCCCATCGACCCGTGCTGTTCAATACCCTGGGGGTGCTACCAATCGCCCCGTCCTCTGTAATACCAAGAGGTTCTGTAGACAAAGCCCACCCCGCATGTGGGGTTAAGGCTCCTAAGGAGGGCTCCGTCGCAGTATCGCGTCATCTCGGTGAGTGGTATCCGCACGCTGTATGAAGTCGAAAAAATCCACACCTTTCTAATATCGGGCGACTCATCTGCCCGGCTGCATCCACCGTAAGCCATCGTTTGTCCGCGTTATAGGCATCTCGTGATCGCGCTTCAATCAGTGCCGTATAGGCACCCTGTCCACGAAATTCTGGTACTGTCGCTCCTCCCCAACATGAAGCAAATGCGCTCCCCTTTTCTAGATACATCCAGCCCGCACTGACGAGACGCCCCTCGACTCGTATTCCATAGAGACGAACATCGTTGCGATGGTGCATCACGTCCTGCTTAAGCGCATACCGCAAGGACCCGTAAGAGGTGTGCCAGATGGACTCTTCAAGATCAATTACCTCGTCCACCCCGTCGCTCGAATTCAAAGACTCCACTTGAAGTGCTGACGACGACGTCGCTGAAGACACATGCCCGTCAAGTGGTAAGATCATCACAGCTTCGGAATCCTCTGCGTGAAATCCTTCTCCTAAAAGCAGTTCTCCTAAGTTAGACGGAATATCAGTGTCATATACTTTCCACTCGAATTCTTGACCAAGACCACGAAAATATTCCACTTCTCGTTCAATAATACGGGACGCGTTGATCTCATCAAGGTGCGAACAGAGAATATAGCCCGACCTATTAAACTCCGAGAGAGACCGTACCACTTCGGCAGTCTCTTCTCGGCGATAGCCCTCAGTGACAAGATAATGTCGCATCTCACGATGATAGAGGTCTTGCAGATCCTGTGATGTCATGGTAACCCCTCCCATTCGCGATGGATAAACCGCACCCCGCATCGCGCGTTAACTACCGCGATTCTCCACTTCAAATCGAATTTCACAAAATCCCCTTCCGCGTCTGGCCCCCCAGATATTGATGCCTCATGAGCGAATCTTATACCAGCGAGTTTGAATTTACATGAACTTAAAGGAGGCTTACACGATGCCAATTGAAAATAATAGCAATGATACCACTCATCCTTCCACCATCGAGACCACGCGTACCGTAGAGACCGTAGATAACCGCTATGGGACGCCACAACGGGCCCGAGGGCAAATCATAGCGACCCGAGTGATCTGGCTCGTTGACGCCATCCTCCTCATATTATTAGCATTTCGATTTGTGTTGGCACTCATGGGAGCTGATCCTGCCAATCCCTTTGCGAACTTCATCTATTCGGTATCCTATCCCTTTGTCGCCCCATTTTTTGGCCTCTTCGGCTATCATCTCACCTATGGCATCTCTCAACTTGAAGTCTTCACCTTAGTCGCCATGGCGGTCTATGCCGTGATCGCCTGGATTATCGTTAAGATTGTCAACATTACTCGCACCAGCCCGACACCATAACAAATCACTACTCATCACAACGAGCGACCCCGCAGTCGCTCTTTTTTTCATTGCAGGCATTGTGATGCGTATTCACTCTAGTCGGGATATGAGGGTGCTCGTGTCCACCACCTCGGCAAACTCTCCATGTAGACTGGCTAAGTGGCTCGCATGAATGACCTCGGCAGAGAAGTCTTGCCCCCGATGATCGCACTTTCCGAAAGTCGCTGTGGCATCATCAATGACATAGCAGTGAAATCCCAAATTAGCGGCCATGCGCGTCGTGGTGGAGACACAGTGATCCGTCGTCAATCCCACAATGACCAACACGTCGTATCCATTCTGACGTAATCTTTTCTCGAGGTCAGTGCCGATAAAAGCACTATTCACCTGTTTCGTTATCACGGGCTCTTTGTCTAACGGCCGCACCACATCTTTAATCGCATACCCCGCATTGTTGGGATGGAGCGGGCTTAAGGCATCCGTCGACCGATGTTGAATATGATAGATCGGTCGATGAGTTGTCCGCCAAGACTTCAAAATCCGTGCCATGTTATCTTCCGCCTGCCAATTATTCCGCACACCCCAACGTGGAGCATCAAATCCTTTTTGAACATCAATAACCAGTAGTACGGCATTGATGGGCACCCTATCCATGTCTTTACCCCTCTCGTTTAGACGCTCAGATAATAGTTCTGAACACGTTATGGATCCCTACCCTTCCCGCCCCACGGCTCTCATCATCATGACGTATCGTTCCTAATCCGCTACAATCAAATGACAACGTTCGGCAAATTCAATGATCACTGCCTAGGGGTGGACAAAAACATCATGCCAGATTTCACGGTTTCTCATCGTCAGCGAATCGTTTATATGGACTATAACGCCATGGCATCGCGCATTGACTCCTATTGTGACATCATCCGATCGCAATTCGATGCGATTGTGGTCATTCTGCGTGGTGGGACATTTCTCGGATTGCAGCTGTCCTTTGGCACCAACCTTCCCGTCTATTTCCTCCAGTATAATCGGACCAACAACAGCCCATCATGGTTTAGCCCGCCAGTCCCTGCAGGAATGCGAATCTTACTCTGCGAAGATATTGCCGGTCGGGGGACCACCCTCATCCACTGTCGACAATTTCTCGAGTCGTCTGGCTATGCCGTGCAAAGCTTTGTGATGTTTCAAGATACCTATTCGTCCACTCGTCCCGACTACTGTTGTTATGAAACCAAAGATCCTCATAGTCACTTTGTACCACCATGGGAGCGCTATCGCATCAATTTGCTCACTAATCCCTCCCTAGCCGATGATGTCCCCGATCCCGACCTTTTTAAGACCGGATGGGATCTTGATGGCATTTTCCTCAGCGATCTCGACCCACTTGAGTGGGCCAAAGGGTTCCCCCACGCCCTGGCCACTAGGGATCTACTGCCCCTGGCCGAGGATGCACCCACGCTCCGTGCAGCAGACCTCATTATTACCGGACGTCCGGAAATGGATCGTGCGCGAACGACCCAATGGCTCCATCAGCAGGGACTAAGCGCGCCATTATATCTGCGGAATGACGGCATTGAATTTCCCAGTGCACTTACAACCGCACAGTGGAAGGGAGCCACCGCCATCGCCCTTGGATGTACCCACTATGTTGAAAGCGAAGCCGCCCAAGCCATTCACATGGCGTCCCTCTTTCCCGAACTACAAGTCTCTTGGTGGAACCAGGGGCAGCCTGTCATAATCAATGCCTCTCTAGCACAAGAGAAATTGCGTCTTCCGGTGCAGTGATAGACCCGCCATCGATCACGAGGACTTGTTCAATTTGCGCAAACTTGAGGTCAGGTATCGATGGGAGACCTCTCCTGGATAAAGAGAGAAGCCTTGTTCTCTTGCGCGTTTCCATCCTCAGTGACCTCAAAAAGAATGGATTTGAAGACCCGTTATCGTCGTGACGGTCTCTTGCGACCAGGACGGCCAAATGCCACAGTCACGGCTATCCTTTTCACACTCTGCGGTAGACTACGTCTCGAAATTCGATCGCCCTAAGTCTTCACACAAATTTAACCCAAACTTCACAGAACGACACGATAGCCCTGGTAATCTAATGAAAGAAATGTCATTTCACTAGGATCGTCCTGATTGGGTGGACCGTGTTGGTGTAGAGTTCACTCCACAGCTCATAAATAGAAGGAGATAATCCATGACATCACGAAAATCTACGGCCTTATTGATCGGTTCTCTGGGATCGATGGCTATCCTATTGAGTGGATGTGGGCAGAGTAACAGCGCAGCGTCAAGTGCTACAACAAAGACAGATACCGTTACCATTTCCTTTATGCAACGCGAATCGACCTCAACCTTAAAACCCTACCTTATCCATTTGACCAATCAATTTATGAAATTACATCCTCACGTGAAAGTTAACTTAATATTTGAACCCAATAGTTCTACCCTGCATACCGAAGAAGAAGCCGCCATTGCCGCCAAAAATGCTCCCACATTGGGGCAAGTTGGCGGAGGATGGGCACAAGCCTATGCTGATTCTGATGCCATCGTGCCCCTCACTGCGTTCATCCACGGAAAAGACGGGCTCACACCGGCGCAAATTTCCGATATTTGGCCCGGGATGTATCAAGAAGCCCATCTCACCAACGGCGACGTCTGGATGTGGCCATTTAACCAAAGCGTCTGGGTCATGTACTATAACAAGCAATTAGTGCAGAAATTGCATCTTTCCGTCCCCAAAACTTGGCCACAATTCCTCAAAGTCGCAGACGATATTCATGCCCCGAACACTTGGGCACTCAGTATTGATCCAAACGACATGGGGGAAGATCTGGCCCTCATCATGGCAGAGGCCTACGGGTCTCCCATTATAAAAAACGGGGAGCCGAACTTCGATACCTCAGGCGCAAAAGATGCCCTTTCACTAATGGAAAAACTGTACGCTTCCGGGGAGATGAAACTCGGCACGGACTATCCCGGTGAAGTCGCTTTTGGTTCGCAACACGCCGTGTTTCATATTACCACCACGGATGGCTACTACTATGACTTAGCGTCGGCGGCGGGAAAATTCACTATTGCCACCGCTCCCATCCCGGAAGGTCCCAATGGGGACGTAGGCAACATGCTGGGGGGAGACAATCTGGTCATTTTTTCTCAAGCAAGTAAGCCCCAACGCCAGGCGGCCTGGACCTATATGAAGTGGCTCACCGAGCCTCAACAGACCGCCTATTGGGGAACGCACACGGGGTACCTTCCCGTCACCAAGACGGCAGTTCCTCTCATGAAGCAGTACCTCGCGACTCACCAGTATAAGGAAGTAGGGATGAGCGAACTTGGTAGCGCACCCCCAGAACCTGAAGTCACCGACTTCACTGAAGGAGCCGATGATTTCGGCGATGCGTTACAAGAGGTCTTAATCAATCACGAATCCATTGCGCGAGCGCTCAATACGGCAGAACAGCAAGCAAAACAATCGATGAGTGCCTCGAATTAACCCGCCATTTGGGGATCCCAAGGGTTCACTAGCGCAGGTGCTCGGGTCTCATGCAGGACGACACGACACCTAGCGCCTCACCAATAATAAGAAGGGCCCATAGCGCACTGCTACGGGCCCCTCTTCAATGCGGATCACATATCAAGCATTGCTAACCATTCGTGCAGGCATCCGCCACGCGTCGACCGGACCGGTGGAGGAAAAACCATGGCCCGGTTCCGCAGGTAGCCTATGAATTCGATATCCACCAGTATTGCGGTTGAATCCCTCCTGTGAGGGCGTTGGTGTACTTAAAGGAATTGTGCACCGTTTTGGCATTCACTTGCAAGGTCGCCGTTTGGTTCAACCATAGCACGGGCAACTCTTTGGCGGTAAAGTACTCATACTGATAGAACGCGTTCATTGTCTCCGCCGTGGTCGCATAGGGCTGATGGGTCGCATTAATCAAGGAATTTTCTTCAGCGTTGTTCCATCCGAAGGGTGCCGCGGCGGCCGTATCAAAGAAGCTCCCACCTGTCGGATATGATCCTCCATAAATCCACCCAGTACCACCAATGGCTGCCCATTGCGATGCTGTCGACGGCGAGGAATTAATCCCTTCCAACGTCGCAAAAGGCTCTGACTTCAAGGTAATCTTCACACCCATTTTTCCCCAGTCTTGCTGAATGAGCGCCATTTGATTATCGGTCGACGTCGTACCCCCTGCATAGGTTAGGGTAAACTCCAGTTTCTTGGTCCCTTTCGTCATGACGCCGTTGACTTCATGCCAGCCATGGGACTCCAGCAGCTTTCGAGCCGCGGTAATGTTGTACGGATAGATGGGCTTATTAAGTTTGGGATCAAGAAACTTGGTTTTCGGAATGGTCGGGATGGGGCCATAGGTCGGTGGACCAAACCCTTCGAAAATGGCAGAATTCATGGCTGGTTGGTCGATCCCCATTTGCAGGGCTTGACGCACATAGAGCTTGGAAAAAATCGGCCCCATGCCACTTTGCGCTTGAGGCAACATGTTGAGACTCAGATAGTTAAAAGCCAGTGCATAGGTGGGACGAATGACATTGGTACTCAGCAATTCACCGCGAGCGCCATATTCCGAATTATCCAGGTATCCAACCTGCACGGTACCGGTTTTGAGTGCAGCAAATTCCGCGGCATTCGATCCCTCATATGCCATGACAAATTTATTCACATACGGCTTCTGACCCGCGTAGGTAGGATTCGGAACCAGCGTCCACGATTGATTGGCGATAGCACTCTCGAGCTTAAACGGGCCATCGACAACACTATCGAAATTGGGGTCCGTTCCCTTGGCACCGAGGTATTCCACTTCCTTCACAATGTTGGTGGGATATTTGTCCCAGACTTGGGCTGGCATGGGAGTCAGTTGGCTAATGCCGTTGTAGATAAACCACTCTTGGTTTACCGGGGCCTTGAGGGTCATAGTAAATTCATATTTACTGTTCATAGTTATGCTCTTGACACCGTCGGGTACGTCGCCGTAGGTCGAGCCGCCGGCCCACGGATTGGGCGCATTCGGCTGTGAAATTTCTTTATCCACTTGCCAAGCAAACTCAATATCTTTAGTGGTCACCGGTACGCCGTCCGACCATTTCCACTTAGGATTTAGATAGATATGATAGACTGTACCCTCTTTATTATAGGTAATTTTGTCGGCAATGGACTGGTGATAGTTAATGTTATAGGCGGTATTAATCATTAGGAGGGGCTTATACAGTTGGTTCACGAGCTGATAGTTTTGGAGTAAATCATAGGCTCCCGGAGTATATGGAAAATACCAATTGATGTTCGTTTGAGGAGTCAGTGCCCAGACAATCGTTCCACCTTTTTGCGGCTGTCCAGCGGCACTAGCGCTGGAAGAGTGTATAGGACTTGCCCCACAACCGGCAATAATCGCTGTCATCGATACCGAGAGCGCACTGGCCATCATAATCTTGTTTAATTTCACACGATAAAACTCCCTTCCCTTGGACCTAGAGTGATCGCCAATAGCGATAAGTCAAACAATTTCGCCAAGAGCAAGGAAAATCCTGCTTGAGAGACCGTATTCGTCGTGGGATTCTCTGATATCGCCGCTGTCACCGCGACTATTTTCCAAATTTCTTCGTCGACTCACGTCACCTCCTGGGTGATCTCCCCATACCATATTCCATATTTTACCATATAGGAGGAGTTTCCGATGGCCTTATTTGAAACAACCTATGCTCCTTATGTCCCCTTCGGCAGTCGAACCCTAACCCGCGGCATCCACGGAACCGACGTCGCTATCGTGCAGACCGTCTACAATTTAATGCTAAAAAGCATGAACCCCCCGCAAGGGCCAATGGGTTCTCCCATCGCTATCACTTGCCGCTATGACGCGCCCACCGCATTCGCGGTAAAGAATATTCAATCATATTTTGGTCTCGCGATTGATGGTATCGTAGGAAAAGAGACCTTTCTGGTGTTCGGCCAAGACACCCATTTACATGGTGCCGATGCGCCTTCCTATGGACGCCGCACGCTATTACTCGGCGACCAGGGTAGTGATGTCCTTATCCTACAAAACCGCCTTAATTGTTTTCGTTATGCCAATATTGTCGGTAGCCCTGCGACGGGGCAGTTCGATGAGCCCACCGCCTCTGCCGTACTCGCTTTTGTGCATGACGCTATCTCGCATGGCGATCTAGGAATTCCCCAAAAACCAGTGGCTAGCGATGGATTCTATGACGCTAGTTGGTTGTATACCTTTGCCGGGGGACGCCCCTTGTCCATAGGGCGAAATGGTTTTGACGTGGTATTCGTTCAATTCCTTCTCGAGAGATTGGGCTATTACCATGCACGAATCAACGGGTACTTCGGATCACGGATGCAATCTGCCGTGAAATCCTTCCAGAACGCTCACAAGATTTCCTGCGATGGAATCATTGGTCCTCAAACTTACTATGCTATAGGTCTAAGCAATGACCAAAGTGCTCCCTCTCCGTTCGCCATCGAATGGCCGACCACCGTTCCATCCTCCTGCCTCAACGGCGTGGATAATAATGTCGACCTTTCCTCCATTGCGCAATGCTTAGCTAATCAGGGTTACTCCTTCGTCCTGCGATATTTGGGCGGGCCGTGCTACGATGCCGGCATTCCTGTGACTCGCGTGGAAATTGAGGCGCTACTGAATGCGGGTCTCATGATCGGGACCATCTATAGTGGGGCCAATAGCGTCAGCGCCTATACCTGTGGGTGTCAAAGTCTAGGGCAAGGACAATTAGACGGTGAAAGCGCCGCTCAGTTAGCAGCATCTGTGGGTCAACCACTCGGATCCGCCATCTACCTCGATCTACAATCAGACCAAGTAAGCCCAGAATCTGATTGGTTGTCCTATGTCGAGGGATGGACCACCACTGTGGCAGCGCAAGGATACTTACCCGGAGTGTATTCTTCTCGCACGCAACTAGAGGTAATCCAGTGCCAACCCTTTGGGGGAAGCGCCCTTTTATACTGGGTCGCCCATTGGATTACCGTAGGCCCTCTCGATCCCCCTCCCTGCCCAGATGAAGAATTCACTAATGCGGCCCTCTGGCAATATTCTGATGGCACCACCATCTGCGGCATTTCCGGGTTCGATATCGATAGTCTCGAAAATGACGCTGGTCTGTTCGACGAAATTTCCCCGGGTACCACAAAGATCTAGTGCAGAGTGCATACTCCCATCGCCACTGGCCGTCCCAAGGGATCGTCCTAAGGTCGGCTAAAATACCCAGTTTAAGTTCCCGGGACCGGCCTTTATCCCGAGGCGCCGACTTCGGAGGGACAGTGGGTTCCATGTGACAAGTTACAGCGGAATTATGAGACGCAACACGAGACTGCACACTGCTACCGCCGCAGAGTATAGTCCAGGCGATAGACGTTTTCTAGACATGTAAGAACGGAGGCAGTCATGTGATGCATCTGATGCGATGGGCCATAACGGGAATGACATTACTGGTTGCAGGAGCGATAAGCTCTCCAGTGTCAGCGGTCACCATTATCGGGGGAGGAGGGGGTGGGGGCGGGTCGTCCCCAGCGGCACTCACCGTGAACTACATTAGCCAACCCACTCAGACCCCTGCCACCTACAGCTATACCATCAAAGTGTCCGGATTAGTCTATTCATCCGGATCTGGAGATTATATAACGTTCACGGACAATAGTGGACATTTCCCGGTTGACAATGCGGGTAGCGCGATTTTCGTCGACTCCTATGGCCTCAATGCCTCCATCCCGAACTACCTGACAGTCACCGAATACAATAGCAGCGGCAACGAAATCGCCGTCTCGGCGCAATATACTCTCTTTAAGGGACTCCCCTACGGCCAATTACCCGAAACCCCATGGGCCGGCGCTCTCCCTTTGATTGGGCTCGGTGCAGGTATTTGGTTCTGGAAAAGGCAGTCTGTGAGACACTAGCTATCCTTCCCCTCACCCTCCAGTTCCTTGGAGGGTGAAATTTTTCTCCCTCTCGTTCGCCATGCCACCAGTTAAGGTCCCGCGTCATTTCCCCGAAAACACACCTTCAACATCGCTACGGCGGAGAGGGTTACTTTGTCGCTGTGCACCCCTTCATCCATTCCATAATTACCCTGTAGAAGGGACAGTCCGTGGTTCGATACGGTAGAACCCATCCGCCAATCGGAAGGAGTCTTCCTATGTCTCGTGGTGCCGCGCCATCCCTTTTAATTCTTGCCTGTACCGGTTTTTTCGCCATGACCCTTAATTGGTTTGACATGAGTGCCGGATTCCCGACACTGTCGCATCACTTTCACCTCAGTGTGCGCGGTTTTTCCTTCATTATCGCAGCGTTTCTCATAGGTTATGGGGTATTTCATATCCCCTCCGGGATGTGGTTACGGCGCTATGGTATTCGACGCATTGTCCTAGTGGGGCTCATAGGGGAATCTCTGATGGCGGTGCTCAGCGGATTTCCCCCCAGTGTCCCCGTGATTTGGGTGCTCAGATTCTTCGCAGGTGGCGGAGCCGCCATGGTCGCTGGTGCAGAATTAACCTTAGTGACCACCCTCTTTCACCCTAACCACTTGGCCCGGGCCCAAGGTCTCGCCGCGGGTGCGGCCTATGGATTGGGGGCTCTCACTGGACTCTGGTTGTGGAGTCCCCTGGTACAACACTGGGGCATGGCCAACGCCTTCATGCTGGCCGGCGCAATAGGACTGGGAGTGGCCAGTCTGCACTGGATTGCACTCCCTAAAGAGCTCCCACACACCCCCCACCATGATTCGTATGTTGCCCTCAAACGAGTGCTGCGGCAAAAAAACTTATGGTGGATAGGGCTTGGTTCGATGGGCGGCTATGGAGCCTACTTCACGGTGTCGCAAATCGGTGCAGCCACCATCGCGTCAACCTTCCACGTGCATAGCAGCACCGCACTCTACGGAGGTGTCATGCTCGCCACGGGAGTGGTCGGTGCCCTTATTGGCGGATACTTATCCGATCGACACCATACACGGAAGTGGCTCATACTGGGGCCGGGTCTTGCCATCGGTATCTGGATTATCATTTTTCCACATCTCAGTGCAGCGTTTGTACTACCGGGGTTTATGGTCACTGGATTTCTTAGTATGCTACCTCGGCCCGCATACGCTGCCGTTCCAGGCGACGATATCCGGTATATTCCGCTCCATGATGTAGCAACTGCGGAGGGATTAATCTTTACCTTCTTAGCGATTGGGGGCGCCCTCCTTCCCATCCTATTTGGCGCCACATCATGGGCTTTTGGAGATTCGGTGGGATGGAACGTACTCGGAATAGCGGTGCTCTTGTGCACTCTATTCGCATGGCCAATTCAAGACGCATGGGCATCTACCCGAAATCCATCGGTGTCATCAAACTCCACCGAATCATCGCTGTCACCTCTTCCCCATGACTAAAGGGCCGCTTGTTCGTCCGTGCACGTATTGCGGGTTGAGGATCCCAAAGTAAAATTGGCGCGCGTCCCACATAAGAGTGTCTGGATGGCCTCGCGACCATTTTTTCAGGGCCACCGACCTTTGAAGCACGGCATTCCCGACCATAAGTCGGACAGTGCCTAGCCGATGTCAATTCTTTCCTTGTCTATGCCGCGCACCCAGTCTACTCTTTGGGCGCCCATGAAAACTTGGGATAGGGTACGTTTCGGCTGTAATTTTACATTAGTCATCGTTAAGAATTCCCTGCGACGATCATCTAGGCTTTTTCTCGCCCCGGACGATAAGAGACCGAAACGGGGCTGGTCTTTATATTCATGACATTTTACAACCTCGGCGAAGGTACATTCCTGCGTCCACTTTCTTCCCCTGGTGACAGAAGATGGGCGAATACGACGTGTAAGCATCACTACCTTGTTCAAATCTCCGCCTTGAACCTCACAAACCACCTGGGACGTCCCATAAAGAGTAGGGACTTGGGTAGATAGCGATGCTGACCGGGAAACGATTACGGTCGATATCGGGATGGCATTCCGGTCCCCATAACCCCAACCCCACTTATCCTCGCTTGATCGACAGCACCTCATACATTCGATTAGCTTCACGCGTCACTACGACCACAGCTACATGGTGTTGATATCGCACCCTGACAGAAAGAATGTTCGAGGCGACTTCCGTGTTGTTCACAATGTGTCCATGAGTTACACCGTATGCGTGGAGTGCTTCATTGACCACACCGGGCACGGTGTATTGCCATGCTTGCAGGCGAAATACCGTGCCAAGGAGGCTTTCGGGTGCCATGTGAAGGCCGGTAATCGCATGATGCTCTACCGTCATAAACCCATTTTCGTAGCCGATACTTTGGGTTGCGGGTTCATTGACATACCATACTGCCGCTTCCACATAAAATTTGTCCGCCGATACCGGATAGAGCGTAAGCAACTGTGCCAGATGGACGTTCCTGTACGACGTCACCCACGACGAATAGGTCAAGTGTTGGCGTAAGGTTGGGGAGAGCAAATGATAGGCTTGTTGCTCACCGACAGCGACGGAATAGGTCTCGCCTATCTCCCGAAAATCCTGCCAATATGTATAAATCACGTGGCTCGCGGAATTCGAGGCGATGTGAGAGGTGCTTAGTGGGGATTGCAACAGGGGGAAAATCTCGGACGTATCCCATTTGCGCAACGTATTGTGAGTCGTCACCGCAAGGGATTCGTCATGAGATGATGGCATCGACGCATGACCGACACCACAAGCAGTGAACCCTACCAACGCAAGTATTCCAAAAAGACTCGGAATAATGGCACGAAAACGCTTAGACATTGCAGAGCCTCCTACAGGCATTAACGTCAGGAAACTCCGGCAAGTTACCGAACTCGGAATCAAAACACACGTACTTCCATGGACCACAGGCACTATTGCGATAATTGGAGGAACAGCCACATGGTTCCTTGTTCCACTTCAACCATCGTGCGCTGCATCGGGGTTTTCCGCGTTTCCCGAAATACCGCTCCCACTGCAACAACAGATTATTTGGCCCTTATGATCCTACATCTTCCATGGGCACAGAAACCTGGTGGCCGGTTACCGATGGATTTGACAAGTCGTTACTTTCGCAGGTAAGGAAGGTTGACGGTAGAATAGCAAATGCTTCTCTTAATAGTTACCTCGATCGGAGCCCCCATGTATCACCGAACCCAGTGCATGCTTTGCCCGCCCAACGCCCGACCACCTTCTGTTCGTCATCAATAGCTTGGATTTCATCACAGATTACGGGTGCCCTTATCTTAGAAATAGATGATATACGTCGGAGGTAACTCCGATGTGTTCGCCCCGTGTGCGTCAGAAAAAAGTGTGGGTGAGTCGCCATGACTTGGGATATCATACAGCTATGAACATCTCCATTGCCATGGCGACCTACAATGGTGCAGCCTATCTAGTAGAGCAGTTAGACAGTCTCGCCAAACAAGATTTGATACCATTCGAATTGGTTATCAGTGATGATCTGTCAACCGACACTACCCTCGAGATTGTGAAGGAATTTAAAAAAACTGCACCCTTCCCGGTTGTCATTCTGGAAAATCAAGAACGGCTCGGCTACGTCGCTAACTTTCTGCGAGCTGTCGCCCATTGCCAGGGTGACTACATCAGCTTTTGTGACCAAGATGATGTCTGGTTTGCCCAAAAACTTGCACTGGTATCGAACACGCTTGTAAAACATCAGGCACTCATGGTGATACATACTGCACGACTTACCAACCAATGTTTGGAGCCTCTGGGTAGTGTCCTTCCTGTGATATCGCATACCACCATCCTTCGCCCTAATCGTTTGGACGGTGGGCCACTAAAAACCTTCCCGCTGGGCTTTTGCCTCACCTTTCACCGCTCTGTCCGCGACATTGTCATACCCGCCCTCGTGACCTATCCGGAAGAATATCAGCATTACTTTGGTCACGAACAGCCGTTTCATCTCATTTCCCGCTCCCTAGGGCCGGTGGCGTATCTGACCACTCCCCTGGCGTGGTATCGACGCCACGAGAACAATGCCAGTGCTGGGCGAACCCAAGAATCCCCGCAAAAAAACGGTGCCCAAGAATATGCGGCCTATGCACACCACCAATATATCTACAGCCAATTTCTTGAATGGCTCGCTGACCGAGTGACCGCCGAGAGCAGTGATACTCAGTACAAGACATCTCAGTGGCTCAACCATCTCTCAGCCATTCATGCGCACCATGCCCAATTGATGGACGAACGCGCCGCTTATTATGAAAGCCAGCAGATCACGACAAAGGTCCCACAACTTTTTTCTCTCGTACGCCGATCCGCCTACTCCTCGCGCGCCCGGGGTGGACTCGGTGCTAAAAGCCTACTGAAGGATCTAGCTCACCTGCTGCGCTAAGCGGTCTCTCCCAGTCATTTGGCATTATGCACGCCGCATACGTGTCCTCAGAAGAGAGGTCAATTGGTCCAGCGTAGAGTTCTTCCCAAGGCGCAGAACGCCCAGAAATATTAATCCTGAAATCATTACTTCCCCACCAAGCCGTAACGCCACCAGCCACTCGGAACGCGGAAGAGGACCAAATAAATGGCTAAGAGCGACTAACACCACCACCATCATGCCCCCACCCACCATAATCGGAGCGATAATGCGACTCCAACTAATGCCACTCAAGTATCCATACTTGTGCAGCCGATACGCTAAAAGTCCTGCATTAATCCAATTGGCGATGCTGGTAGACAGTGAGAGCCCTTGCGCTGCCAAGGGATGCACTAAGGTTAGGTCGCCAGCGACGTTACACAATATCCCGATAATCCCCAAAAACGCCGGGACTTTCGTGTCCTTCATGGCAAAAAATAGATTGCGAAAGTACAATGTCAGCCCGAACCCTGGAATACCCAGTCCAAATGCGAGTAACGTGCCTGATGTCAGCCTGGTTGATCGGCTGGTAAATGCCCCATGTTGGAACAACACGACGAGAATCGGAACCCGCAATACGGTAAACCACACCGTCACGGGAACCAGGACCAGTAATACGATTCCGAGTCCTTGGTGTACCAGCCGAGTGAAACCGACACGGTCAGATCTCGCATGATATTGTGATAGCCGTGTTAATAACGGCGTCACTAAAGGCGTGAGGAATAACGTTAGCGGGACTTGGACGAGCGTAAACGAATAGTTGATAGCCGCTATACTGCCTGTGATAAGCCACGAGGAGAGAACCCGATCCACAATGATTTCAATACTGTTCACGGACGAATTCACAATGTAGGGCAATGACATGCGGCCCATCTTTCGTAGCAATGGGTGATCAAATCTCCCCGGCCACGCCAACTGAATGTGAGCTCGACGTAGCGGTGGGACCAAGACAAAGATTTGTGCAAACATAGCGACCGTAAACCCGATTGCGACCCCTTCGATATTCCACCAACGACTGAGGACGACAATGCCGATAATGCGGATGATATTTTGAAGAACGGGGATAGACGCTGGTGCTCTGTACTGGTCTCGTTCTTGCAGTATTCCACTAAAAAACCCTGCCACCGCTTGCACCACCAGCGTAGGTGTCACTATCCGTGCCAACACAATCGTTAGTTTCAAGAGAGAACCGTGAAATCCGGGCGCTAATAAATGCGACAGCGTAGGGGTCACGATCTCGGCGATCACCGTGATGACAAAGGCGATTACTGACACAGCCCAAAAGGCCTGGCGCACAAATAACTCTTGGGACTCCGCGGAATGATTCTCCCGAGCTTCCGCCATTAAGGGTACGGTCGTAGAGGAAATCGCCCCTCCAATCGCTCCGAACAATAAGTTGGGAAGTACTGATGCAATAAGCCACGCATCATTTGAGGCCAACGTCCCAAATTCTAAGGCCATCGTAAATTGACGAATAAATCCCCCTAACTTGCTAATTAAGGAGAAGATAAAAACGGTCGTCGCCGACCGTGTTATGCTCGGCCTTTTAGACGAAGGAATATCTTGGTCCAGATGCCTTTCCCTCCCATGCCGTCACCTGTCGAATCCCGTACACGTTGATTTAGATTATCACATTTTACTCGGTTTACTCGACAGACCCATGGACTTATCTTCTGCATTCACAAGACCTATCGACATGCAACACGGATGATAAGCATATACCGCACCCAGAGACGCGAATCATCAAAAAGAGTGTTTTCTTCACTCCTTTCGTAAGGTCTATGGTGCTTTGGACATGACTGCCAGCACCTATTCAAGATCCGACCGAGTGTCGAGTACTCGCCCCATGGCTTCGCTCAATAAGACAAACCAACAGGTCATTGCTGCAGATGATGTCCGCGACTCCTCCCGCAATAGACGAGATCGCAAAAAGAAAATATCCCCATCGTCCCGTTGGGATTATGCGACGGACGCCAAGCGTCCATTCGCGCAAAGAATTTTCGCAAGATACAAATCAACCAACCGATGAGAAGGCATTATAGAAGATGTTAGCGGCCGGTACAAGAGGGAGCGGGCGATGGGAGATTGGGTGCAGATCGCGAGAATCAGCAACAAGACGGTGCCATGAATTCTGTGTACAGTGCGGCAAGGAATCATAACTTTGGACACCATTGGGCTCGGAATAAAGGAAACACTCATGAGCGCAAATGGCCCTGTAGCCATCGGGGCTGTCAAGAGTATAGCTCCCTATTGCACCATGTCGTTCTCCCGGAACCGGATATCTTCGGCCAAAAATTCGAAGAAGAGACCTTGGTCGAAGTGATTCCACATCCCATTGTAAAATCGGCCAATGAGGTGGACATTCTGGTTTGCCAACACATTTTCACCTCTCGCCATCGTTCTTGGTTTCCCTCCTACAGCATATTCCGAGTCCGGGAGGAGCCACTACTGTTTGCGGCGTATAAGCTCCCGCATGCCGTCGGTTACCTCCGTGACGCAATACCGCGGGTTATCTGGTCAGGTCGATTAATCCGGCCTTGGTCGTGCGAAACCCGCATGCTTCCACGTAGAAGTCTTCCAGATGGTCTTCAAAGTCCACATGTAACCACTCGCAGCCCGCTTCGCGGGCCCTTGGTACGCTCCCGGTCAATCAATTGCGTGGCAAGGCCACGGCGCCGCTGATTAGTCGCCACCATGGTATCCAGTATGAAGGCGTAACCCCCACCGTCCCAGGCGACATTGACGAACCCTCTATTCCAGTCGTAATCGATAATTAAGTGGTCGAACGCCTCCGGGTGCAACCTCTGGACTTCCGTATTTTCGAAACAGCCACGCCAAACATATTCGGTTGCAGATTGCTGGTGAGCCAATGCCTCGTCCTCCTCAGAGGACCCTAACTTCGCTCATCACACGACGTCTTTGGCTTTTATGATTACCCAGTATTCTTGAGCAATGACCTTTCTCCTCTTCGATCATACCCATGGCCCGATCGCGCCGAATGCAGACTCGCCCCCGTTAGTTGCCTAACAGGGGCGAGATCTTGCGACGAACTTGGTTAGCTGGCCACGAACTCGGAGCGGAGAAGGCCCATGACGACTTGATCCATCGGCTGCCCGTTCACGAGGGCGGCATCACGCAACCGTCCCTCAATCTGGAATCCCACCTTGGCGTACGATTTGATGGCCCGCTCGTTGTCAGCCCAGGTATCCAATTGAATCCGGCGTAATCGAAATCGATTGAAAAGGAAACGGCATAGGGTCCGCACGGCATCGGTACCGTAGCCTCGGCCCCAATAGGACTTGTCCCCAATCATAATGCCCAGCACGGCGGTTCCCGCGACTAAATCCATGTCCCGGAAACTCACTTCGCCGATGAACACACCGGATTCCGTAAAGATCCCCAGAATCCCGGACTCTTGGTGTCGATCAGTTAAAATGGCCTGATCGAACCGGCTCATGAACGCCTCTTCCGGGACCAGGCTGGACTGATGCGCTTCCCCCGTGGCCCAATACATCACCTCATGATCCCGACGCCAGTAATAATAGGTGCGCCACATATCCCGGGTAAAGGGCTGGAGCGTCACCTGATTTCCTTGTATCAACCGAAGTCCTCCCTGAGGGAGGTCCTGACCGTCGCCACCCCGCCGTTGGAGTTACGCCCCGTGACCGGCAATCTCAGACACTCCGCGATTTGAAACTCCCCGCCGTTCTTTCTCGCGTCCTGGAATCCACTCGTTCATGATTTTTACCATGGCCATCGCCTCCTCATGCGGTGCTTCCATCATAACGATGTTGGCCTGTCGCGGAAAGTTGCTGAAGCAGTTTCTCCCCCGAAAGCGCATGATTAACAACACAAAATAATATTAGCAGGCGAGAGAGAGCAGCAAGAAGCTCATTGACAAGAACAGGGTTCAAATGGCGGCAGGCCTAACTTAACAGCGACTCGGCAGCATCAAAGGCCTCGCTAATGGAACGGGACCAAATTGTGACCGGCAGCCCAGCATGATTTTGAAAATGGATGAGGCAGGACGAGTTAGGTCCCCCCATTCCGTACTGGGCGCTAACTGTAATTTGGCACGTGCCCGATGCCCAGGCGCCGACCGGGTTGCCCGTAGGAGGAAGTTCCTGCAGCACATAGGCAACGACCGCGGACAAACTCCAAGCCGATCCCCGGTGGGTGAACTGTACGACGTAGCGGAAATGGCCCTCCTGCCAGGTGGCCGCCCTTGAATCGATGGTGACCGCCACACCGTGAATCTCCTCCGTCTGGCCCTGCACGGCCACGAACGTGGGCGTAGCTGCGTTGCTCCCTTCTTTAAGCTGCAAGTTGGGAACCTCGGTGTGGTTGGGACCTACGCCGGAAATGCCGACCGTGAGCCCCGTGGCCGACGTGGTTGCCTGGGACCGTTCACTGGGCGTCTGCACAGGCCAATATGCGGGCAATGAGGCGCCTTTTGGCACGGACACCACTAGCGCCGTGGGCCACGCCGGGCTGACCGGCTGCGTCAGGGATACCGCCTTCGTTCCGAAATCCACATTGCCACGGGCAATCTGCAAGGGAGGGATTCCATTCGGATTGGGTAGCGACACACTTTGGGTTACGCCGGTCCCCAGATGATACACGAAGCCCTCAAAGCTAAAATTGCCGATCGGGACAATGGCGTCAGTGCCGGATTCCCATGCTACTACGCCGTCCGCGGCTACAATTTCAGAAAAGTCCCCGCCGGTATCGTGGAGCTGTGCCAGAAGCCGGGCAGCATGGCCGGGTTCGATCAGGTACACCGGATCGGAGACGGGCTGGTTCATGCCCGCGCCTCGCGCTGCAGCCTCAACAATGGCCGTACCAGCGGTCACCAGAATATTGTCCGGGAAATTGTAATAGCCGCCCTGGGCTAACAGGGCCGGCACGGTGAATGGCACCGAACCCACCAATATGGCAGAATCCGGGTTAAGCACAGCCCCCTGGACCGGAATGGGAGCACGATATACGGTAAACGGACCGCCGGGAACGCCCGGATTGAGGTTCGGACCGGGTTCCACGCTCATCACAGGAGGCTCCACCCAGTAGATCTCCCCGTGATAAGTGGTTGCCGGTACATCGATACCCCGCGCGGATGCCGGAATCCGAACGGCATAGACGGCACTTCCCACCTTTACGGTGGTCGTGATCCACCTGGGCGCCGGGGCCTGCGATCGCGTCAGAGAGCCTGGGCTGAATGAGTTGGCCACCGTGGTGACCATGCCTTGCCACTGCGCCTGTTCCGTCGCCGGATAGGTAATGTGAAGCACGTACTGTTTAGTGGGTCCCAAAAACATCTTGGTGTAATAGATCGTGCCGCCCGAGGTGCCAGACACCACCAGCCAATCGGTGCCCCGCGCGTGGTAACTCGGATGGTCTGTGGCCATCAATTGTTGCAAGGTCGACGAGACGGTGGACGAGGGCACCACGGCGTCATACTGACCGTAGGCGACAATTTTGGCGGATCCAGACGTCCAGGTCGCTCCATCCCCATCGGGCGGGGGTGGAAGCTGAGCGAAGTCGCCGGGAACGCTCACCGAAAACGCCCACGTACTATTGTGATACGCGAAATACCCCGATGGAGAGGTGGCCGCGGGGGTAGCTTTGGATGACGTGTGATGACTTGTGAAGCCTGTCGCGTTGACGACAGGCGCGGGACGTGTTCCACATCCGGCCAGCGCGGCTCCTCCGAGTAGAACCAGCGGTAAAACTGCCCTAATCTTCTTCATCAGGGTCCTCCCATGCAATGCGACTCTTATGCTACTCTAACGCCTCTCACACGAAAAACGTTACACGTCAGGGACTTGTTACCACAGTGCGGGTGTAAGTAATTCCATAGGCCGAGCCTAACTACACTTATGCCCCCGTTTGTCCCGTAATCGGTCATGGCAACCTTACCGAATAGAATCTAAGCCGCAGTTCCATAAAGCCGATTTGATTGTTGGCTTGCGCTAGTGCGTGGGATTAGTGCGTTCGCGGTTCCGACTGTCGTTTCCGGCATGATACTATATCCTAAAATTATCCTGAAAGGAGCGAACTGATGGCGTATGGCACCCACGTCGATATTTCATGCAGCATCCTGGCTCACTATGACACCAGTCATTCGAAATCATCTTTCATTTCGCCAGAGACGCAGACACTGATCCTGTGGGTCGTCGATGGCCTTGGCTATACTCTGATGGAGCAGGAGATCAGTCAGGGACTCCTGCGGCACTACAGCCATCATCCGGGGAACCATCAACCACGGCGGCTGGGCTCGCGAGCATGACATTCGCCGCCCCGCCTGCTGACGTTCCCGTCGCCGTGCTCGAAGCATTATTTTCTCTACCCGGGTCCTTCTGATACGACACACCATCCTACCGACCCCGAATTACACCGCAGCACTGAATTGAATTACCGGCATTGCATATAACTGATAATTGCAGTATACTGTAATTAGATTAACGATAGTTTTGATACTGAACGGACAAAATAAACGCGATACCGTGATGAATTACAAGGGGGAATTATGTTATGCAAGAAAGCGATGCACGCCGACAAATCGTCAATGCCGCCCATTTACTCGCCCAATCCGGAATGCTGTTCCGAGGCGAACACGCTAATCTTTCTGCTCGAATCGACGATCAACACATATTGATGACCCGTGGGGGATCAATTGCCAATCTATCCACCGATGATTTGGCGATTCTCGACTTAAACGGCAACATCGTCAACGGAGAATCCATGGACCCGACGATGCAAGAAATTATTCAAATGCACACCCGCGTCTACAAGGCTCGGTCGAGTGTGGGAGCGGTCATTCACACACACGCACCCCATGTCACGGTGTTTGCCGTTGCCAATCAGCCCATCCCGCTAGTCTACGAACCACTCTTGCGATTTGGCGTGACCGAACCCGTACCGGTAGTTCCTTGGGCCCCGCGCGGTTCCGAAAAGTCCGTGAACGGCATCATTGATATTGTAGAGAAACATCCCGGCTTGCCCGCTATCATGATGGCTAATCATGGAGCGTTGGTGTTCCATCAAGATCCGATGAATACGGCGCGCTTGTTGGCAACCTTAGACGAAACCGCAGAACTTGTCATTCAAGCCAAGGCTATTGGTGGTGCTAAGGAGCTTCCTAGCGCAGCTATTGAAGAGGTGCGTGAGCGAATGGCCGCCTTCGGAAGTCGTCGATAAGTTTCAGCGGATACGACGACAATCCCTCTTTCTCGATTCGCCATTGCACGCCGTCCCTTCGGGGGCGGCACTACTTTGAGGACTGTATGGAAGGATAGACATCACCAATGCCTGGATCGCCCATTCATCATGTGCCCGAACGCGCCCCCAAACGATCGATGGAGCTTAGTGGTCGCGCACTTTGGCTGAGCTTTGCGGCCGCCACCACCGGTACCTTTATGGTGAATTTGGATTCCAGTGTCGTCAACGTGGCGCTACCTGTTCTGCAACATCAATTTGCCTTGTCCATTGAGACCCTGCAATGGGTGATCACTGCCTACCTTTTAGTCATTACCGGGCTGCTCCCGGTGACAGGCCGGCTTGCCGATGCATTAGGTCGTCGTGAGGTCTTCTTGGTGGGTATTGCTGCCTTTATTACTGGCTCTATCTTCAGCGCCCTCGCGCCGACCTTTGGGGTATTAGTCTTAGCGCGAGGATTTCAGGCGCTGGGCGGCGCCACCATTATGGCCAATGTCATGGCTATCATCGCTTTGGTCTTTCCTGTGGAAAAGCGAGGACAAGCTTTAGGCATGATTGGCTCCGTGGTGGCAGCTGGCACATTGGCTGGACCGCCGCTCGGCGGTCTTCTCACGGCCTGGTTAGGATGGCGGAGTATCTTTTGGATCAATGTTCCCATTGGCCTTTGGGGATTGTGGGGTTCGTGGCACTATCTGCCCCGGTTTGCTCCCGACGCCGGGTCTGAGCTCAAAACGTTAGACTGGACAGGCGCTGTGTGGTTTATGGTTCTCACCTCGCTTCTTCAATTTGGTCTGGCTAACTGGCATCGAGTGTGGGGGATGAGCCTCTTTGTATTGGAAATACCGGCAGTGTGGGGCTTCATTCGCTGGGAAAATCGTCGCGGCCAACCGCTCATTCCTTTACGGCTCTTCCGCATTGCCCCGTTCTCAAAAAATCTCATTTCAGGCATGGCCTATTGGGTACTGATGATGTTTCCTTCATTTCTCCTGCCCTTTTATCTCCGTTATGAACTTCACCTACCCGTGAGTCTCATCGGAGTGAGCCTTGTTCCGCAAGCACTGACCATGATCATCGTGTCACCTTTAGGAGGACGTTGGCTGGACCGTTCCGGGGTACTCCCTGCCGGTCGTGTGGGTTTGGGTCTCCTGATGATCGCCTCTGCGTTATTTGCACTCCTTCCCCGCCACGCATCGCTATGGGAAGTGTGGGTTATTCTCGCCATCGTCGGCGCCGGGGCAGGATTATACTCCTCTCCTAATAATTCAGCCGTCTTAAGCTCTGTAGGCTCCGGTGATACGGGTCTTGCCTCCAGCCTATTGGCCACCCAACGAAATTTAGGCCGGGCAGTCGGCGTCTCCTTAGCCTCCATTTTACTATCGGTCACATGGATATTTCATGGTCTCGGACCGAGCCCGAGTCATTCCAACACGCTATATCCCCTATGGTTTGATTGGGGCTTTCGCGGTGCGTTTGCCGCTGCTGTAATCATCGGATTCATTGGCTTATGGACCCTGACTGCACCGGATTCAGAACAACTAAGGCATCAAAAAACCAGCGAGACGCCATAAATCGCGTACACTAATAGCCTTTTATGGCGTCGAGCCACACATTACGTCGATAAGGAGTACTCATGTGGCGAACACTAAGAACTATCAAACCGGGAAACATCTCGAAGCGTTTATTCTTCTCGTTATTGCGCAAGAGTCCTTATACGGCGGGGCCGTGATCAGCCGCCTCAAATCCCTATTACCCTCCATCTGGACGGTCGACGACGGGCACGTTTATCGGTTGTTACGCCGTTTAGAGGCGGATGGAGCGGTGGTATCTACCTGGATTTCAGAAGACACCGGAGCCCCTGTTCGCGTATACCAACTGACGGGCCAAGGTCGTGCGCTTCTTGACGAATGGACAGAGGATATCACCCTACGCGTACAGTCTCTACAGAGCTTTCTGGACCTATGGGAGGAAACCCAACCCTCACGAACCCCCACACCTCACTAAGATGTGGTGGGTTTACGCGATTGACGCCAAGCGTCCATCCCGCCTTTTAAGTGAGAGACATGTTGAAATCCCAATTTGAGAAGTGTTGCAGCGGCCGCTTGACTCCGATGTCCGGTCTTACAAATAAGAATCACATGGGTGTCTCTGGACCATTTTTGGGCAATATCCTGCTCGTGACCCAGCGGTATCGATATTGCCCCGGGAATGTGCCCTTGAGCATATTCCCGAGCCGTCCGCACGTCGATGATGACCGGACCCTGCGACAGTTGGTTCTCTACCGCATCCGCCGTCAGGTCCAACAACCCCGCCGGATGTTGCAACAGCCTGAATAGATTCACCGACATCCTCCTTTCACGGCTTGTTTATTGTCCTCAAACACTCGTCGCGATCCTAGGGTCCCTCCTTGAGACGCATTGGTGGCTACAGATACTGCACCCGACCGAAACGGCCTGCCTTGTCTCCTCGACCCGCCGTATCGTGGCTCTTAGGGCTTTTGCCACACCAATCCCCACGTAACCGGTCCGGGATCAAATGATTCCACCAGACGAAATCCCCATTTTATCGCGTCTGGAACAATCGCTTCCGCACTGACGCGCCGTTCTAAGGGAGGGCCTGCAGGCGTCTCTATCAATTTCCAATCGACAATCACCCATCGGCCACCCGACTTCAGCATGCGATAGGTCTCTCCCATCGCTCGAACACGATCGCCCATGTGTAGGGCTACGGTATGCCACACGACCCCATCCACAGTGCCATCAGCCACAGGGATCTTTTCGGCATATGCTTCGAGGGAGATTATTTGATGCAAGTTCCGGCTACGCGCATCGTCCGCTAGCGCATGAACCGCCTCGCCGCTCGGATCAATGGCCCACACTTTCCCATTTTCACCGACCGCTTGCGCCAACGGTAGGGACAACCATCCCAGTCCCGCACCGACATCGGCCCAAATCTCACCAGGGTGAGGAGAAAGTGCCTCAATCACCGGTTCACGCGGCATCCATTCCTCCCGATTGCCACTTAATGTACGCGACAACTGTTCTCGGCTCCATACGTGTGAACGCTCTTGATATTCCACAGAATTCCCCCTACATGTCCGTCACATACTCGACGACGTCCCTCAAGGTGTCATCCCTTGACTTTCCTCAAGCATCTCAGAACCAACGTGTCTAGTGTACCGCCAAACTATCCGATATGCAGTGCCCAATCAATAATGTATCAGCGTCGCTAGTATTATACTGTATTTTACATCAGTCTGTTTATAACAGTATAGTGATAAATTATAACTTGGGATACTGACGGCTCTCGAGTATTGTCTAGCCCCCTCTACGGACACTATAACGAAGCTCATCAATACCCACAGTAAGGAGCGTTTCAAGAATCGAGAACATCAAAGAGCAAATCCTGAACAAAATCGCCGAAGAAGAACGTAAGACAGGACGTAAAGTCGTTCTTCGCCGATATCAATCCCAGGTTAGTCAAAACCCAAGGTGCCTTTCATCAAATTCCTCGCGAAGACAATCCGCTGGCCCCACAAATGTTGGCCGCAGTAAGTCTAGCGGCAGCCTTTGCTAGTCGAGTGCCCATGTGCATCAAAAATAATATGCGAGCTACGAAGGACGCGGGACTCTCTACGGATCAGATCGGTGCCATTATGGCTCTCAAACCCAGTTCGTGACAGGGACATTCTCGGACCTCTGGAGTAGTTAGATGTTGCTGCCCGAGCTATCGCACGACCGAAATCCGCAGGAAGACGTCAAGATCACCCTTCGCCTGAGCGGGCCAATCCCGCCAGTGAGCGTCCAGCATACGATTATGAAAAAGCGAGGTGAGGCACAGGACCAGCGCTCAACGTCTACCGCTACGGTCACCTTCTCCTGCGGCCAACATTGGGTCCTGAACTTGCCATGGGACTTTGCCGAATAACCAATTGGCGTCACGTTATGGTATCGGCATCGGGCCAAGCTAGGGCCAAATTGTGTGGCGGCGGATGTACCACGCACGTCGAAAAAATCGCTATAGAAAAAACTGCCGAATGCCTCCCGGTTTCCTCAAAGAGGTGATGCAGTTTAAGTCTTTTTTCTATTGTATCACCCTTTTTTCAAAGCAGGGCCGACCCGATGCCCATATGGGTAATGCCAAACGCCGGTTTCCCCCGGCGTTAGCGCAGAACTTCACTACAGAACTTAGATGTGGATCTTTTTCTAACGCACCAAAAGTAAGAAACGACAAGAGGCCGATGGTCGCCCGACCACCCTTCCCCTTAAACGCCTGCGACGACATAGCGCCCCACTTTTGCCCTTCCTCATCCTCTTCAGTGCCAGATTATGATGCTACTCAGTGCCAATCATGTTACTGGTTGTACCAAAACATGATACGGCTGAAAACGATCTTTTTTCTAACGCACCAAAACGACATCTGGATCAGATAAACAATCCCATTCGGAATGGAATCACACAAACCTTGATTTCCCGTGCGCTTCGACGGTCGAAGCGCACGGGAAATCTCTTTCGCTTTCTTACAAGCCCCTTCCGGCGTATTAATTAATCCATTTCGCTTTCGACCTTCTCATGGACCTATAAATAGGGCTTGATCACAACCTCACTCAGAAGACCTTCTTACGCAAGATGGTAGCCCTTGCTGCGCGCGCTCGTTTAACGCCCCGGATGTATTTGGAGCCTTCATCACCGTCGCGAACTGAATTAAAAAATCCGACACCAAATCCTCGCGATGCGACGTTATCCATGGCTGAAACTCCATGACGATGGGCTTCTCAGGCTTGCTTCTCTGGGCTAGTTGGTTTTTCATTAGATTCAATACCGAGCTCTTGCCAGATCCCCATTGTCCGTACAGGCCTACTACAAAGCAGTCAGACGATTGGTAATTCATCAAAGCATCGGCAAGTCTTTTGGAGAATATGCCTCGGGTCAACTTATCTTGATCATTGGTGGCTATCGGTTTACCGCTCGAAAACAAATGCATCCCCCGCTTTCTGGATGACTACTCGGTGGATTACCTCGTTGCGCAGTTATGCCGCACCCACCTGCGCGGCATACGCTTTCCGCATCACCGCATGGGTTCTGCTCGGCCTCCGCATCGTTGAATCGCCGATGCACGGTTCTCATGCCGTTGCACGCGATCAACCGCTTGTACGACTCACAAAATTCGACTCAGCCACCGGATTGTAGTCGTTCCTCATCGCGTGCGGGCATGTCCTGAGATTAGTAGCGGCCGGCTTGGCTCTTCATCGGGTCCGATGACATACCTCTCAACACTGTATTGGAAGATCACTCAGCGCATTGTTGTAGACGCCGGTTTTCCGGCGGTAGGTCAAGATGCTCGCTCAGATAGCGGCACAACAACTGGTTTTCCCACGTCAGCGCGTCATCCTTCTGGAATACGTTTACGAAAGACAACTCGTAGTCGCAGGTGGTCATGATCAACTCGTGAATCCGCTGGTTAGTTCGTTGGGTAGGTTCGGGAGAAAAGTATTGTCGAACGCGCTCCCTCAATCCCCCCGCATCATTCCTTGCCGAGTCGATGTAGGCAACGTCCGATTGCCCGTTGCGCCGGTTGAACGAAGCGGTTCGGTGGCGCAATACGTAGACACCGAACCGGTCCGGCAGGTCTCGTAGCAAGGTTCGTTGGTTCCCCGAATCGAAGGCGTGCCATTGAAAAAAAACCTTCGGCACGCAGATCTCGACTGTTCATGCACACCATACCTCCTCGTCACTCACCCTAGGGCGGCCGCTCCTCCCGGCACGACTGGTATCCGACTGCCCAACGGCCGCCATAGCGTTATACCTGACCCCTCCGGCCCTCTACAGTTAGCCGAGACCGAGCACCCCGTCCAATTATTCCGATCGTTGTTGTTCGGGCGGTGCCGGTGGTTCACTCTCTCCCTCATCTTCGTCATCCCACAACCGTTCGTCTTTGGTTGAGGGATTGCTGCCCGATCTTGAATCTATTAGAGTAGTCTTCTTTCATTTTGCGTAAGGACAGGTCAACAACGAGATTTTCCGATGTACTCGTCCTGATTATTTCCCTCTTGGGCATGCTCCGTGGTGGCGAGCGGCTCCCCTCTTACCTTGGCGAGTATCGTTCGAGACATAGCGCGAAACCGAATCATTCATTACGGCTGCGGTATCTGCTGTTGCCGACCGAGCCTCCGCCCTTCCAACCCGTCAAAGGGCAGTGTTCTCACGTGTTATTCCGTTAGACTGCCCGCCGGAACCTTGTCGCGGTGCCCTTGGATTACTTGCCACCTCCAAGACGCTATGACGGGGTACCCGTCGACTAAGTTCCATTGCGGTGTTAATATCCGCATTGGGCGACGAGACCGGTTCTGGATGGTCTTTTTCATTCCCATTCCGAAGCCCCCCTTAAAATCCCGGGTTCCTCGGCTGATGGATGGTACCAATCGGCTTGAGTGGGAGGCCTTCTTCCCTTCTTCGGTGGCTAACTGCTGCTCGGCGGTAAGGGACAAGGCTCAAGTCGACAGGACCAGAAACCCAGGCTCAGTTCCCATGACGAAGGTTCTGGCAATTCAACAAGGTTAGATCAGTCCGCTAACAAACAGGAGCTCCTGTACAACGTCACGGATGGCAGGGGCATTCTTTTCCACGTCTTGCCGTTGAGCGACGAAATACCGACTGTGAGCCGATTTGTCTCCAACGGCCTTAAGACGGGGCAAGACCTGCTTGGCGGAACGACTCAAGTTCCACTTTCCCTTCAGCAGAGCGTCGACCAATTGACCTAGCATGAAAAAGTTGCCTTCCGAGTCCTTAATGAGCTCACTTTGACCAGCCGATTCAAAGACCTCAATAATGAGTGTCTCTAACAAGCGCCGCAACATGACGTTGCAAGCATCATAATATCCACTTTCATATGACCCGTTTGCCTGCTCGATAATCCGCCCAATGTAGGTGTGTTTCTTGGGTTTCAGTGATCGCGGAATAATGGCGCTACTGACTGATATGCCTCCACCTTCGGGTGGTCCCAGCAGGGGCACGTCCGCACGGAAGGACTGTGTCTTTATTAGCCAATTCTTAACCACCATTTCCACTCGGTTATCGCTCTCCATTTTACTGATTAACGCTCCCAAAGAGGTGCTTACGCATGCTTGCAAAAATTTGATCAACTTGCTCTGCCGTCGCGTCGGATGAAATGTGTATTTCCATGTTGATGTGAACAACTGGCGAAAATTCCGGTGCAGGTCCCAGAACGACCTGCCCCACGGGGGCAGGTGATGCCTCCGGGGTAAGCTGTTTGTCCATGGTCTTTGGGTCTTGTACTTCGCGTCCATGTTCTGATTTGGCGTACTGATCGGCGCTGACGGAGGTCAGCGCACCATAATGTACTGCCGACTTCAAAAACACTGAAGTACACTGATTTAAGGCATCCCCTGTTAGTCGCAGATACCGAGTACCGAGCGTTTCGATTAGTTGGGGGCCAAATTGGGATGGCGGTAGGTTGTCATACAGTTCCCGGAATGGGTCTATCGACAAAAACGCCTGTCGCAACGCCTCATCTGCATTCTCTTCTGGCAAGGGATGCGCTATCTTTTGCTACAGTTCGGTGGTCCGAATCTTCTTTCCTTCAGATTGTACGAGACCGAAATATTTCGCCGCGGCCAGCTTCTGCAAAAACGAGGAACTCTTAGCCGATTCGCTAACAACATGCGCGATTGTTTCCGTGGGTACGCCGCCAGAAGGCCCGTACGCCGCCTTGGCAATGAGCGTCGCCTCTTCAAGAGAATACCGGGGGAACTTTAGCGTTGAATTCCCCTTTCTTGCTTCCTCCACCATCCATTCATCACCTCACACCCTAGTTCGACAAGACATTCTACATTTCCTGCTAGTGCCTTGGTGGCATAGAAACTCGCATGCGCTTTCACCTATGCTTCGTCTGTGGCGAACGTAGGCTCAATTCGCAATACCGCCTGGAAATTCCTGCCCAAATGACAGCGAGAGACTCCTTGCGGAGCCTCTCGCTCGTAACGCTCACGTTAAACGATCAACCCACGGCGGACCGTAATGCGGTAGGTCCACGCCATAGAGAAGCGGGGCTGGAACTGTATTGGGATGTCGAAAGCGACGAGAAAGGGGGGGATTGATCCACCTCTTACACGACTCGATAACCCACGGGAGGACAAGTATTGCAAAGACACCGATCCACCAATAGCGCAGAATGGTACCGACATCGCGGATGACGGCACCTGCAGCGCCGCCCATGTAAATTTCCAATGGGACAACGATCACGTAAAAAACCAGCATCGTGACAATACGGCTCCGAATAATCGGAGGTTTTCCTTGATTCATCATGCGACATCTCCCCGGAGGCGGTTCCGCACCCATAGATTGTCTCCTTTCTTGGTCTTAGTTCGGTCGGTGACGTGTACAGTTGGCAGTGCAGAATTCTCCCTAAGGAAGGGGTTTAATGGAGTGGGCGAACGGCGGCGGCGCAGCACGATTACGTGCCCCACCGCCCTGGGCGGGTCGATATAGAGGTGGTCAACTATCCTCTCGTTGCCATGAACTCACCGCTCTTAGTCAGTATCCAACCAAAAGGACGCCCTTAAGGGGAAGTTGAAGGCGAGCGCCAGCGTATATAGCTTGAAGGTAGTCGCGGATATAATCGTAGGGTTTTTCTTTCGTCTTACCGTACCGATATTCCTTAGGTACTGCGAACACCGCGTAGTCGATCTCCATGGCCATGGACAACCTGATAATATTTCGGAACGCCGCGCCACCTCCTTGAGCTCGGCTCGCCTCGATTTCGACGCCAATATGTGCGCCGCGATTCAATGCATCTATTTCGAAGAAGTTCTTCTTTCTATTCAAATAGGGCAGTCCAACCGGAATTTTCCGGCTTTTCGATTCCTCGACTTCGTATCCCATCGCTATCAAATCGGGAGCCAGTATTCCGAGCACTTCATCACTTTTTTTATGTTTACCTGCCGTAGTATCTATATCGTTTTCGTGATCCCTAAACATTTTGACGATACCTCTAACCCAAATAGGTTCATTCTCGGAGATACTGAAGTACTTGCTGTATGAGTCGTTGTTCACGCAATCAACCCTTTCGGCGCGCGTATACACGCTTATATTCAACATGGTGACCTCGCCCACTACTCAACACGATGGCCTAAGAACGAGCGGGGCCTCACGCACGGCAGTCATCAATGGGAAAGTACCCTAGTTGCTGGCTGGAAGACCGATTCGATACGGCCCACACAAAACGCCGATCACTTTTCGATAACTACCGGCCCACGAGCCATATCCATAACCTAGACAGCCAGTTCCCAGACTTCTAGGCCCCTTCAAGCGATGGATTTACCACAGGAAGCTGCCGCTCTCGATTTTCATAGTATCGATGAATATCTCGTGTATCCCGCTCCAGTCCTGCCGCAATCTAGTCTTCACTCCACTGCTCCGCCCATCGGATTGAGTTGTTCGTAATCCAGTAATGAGACCGACACGGAAACTGCCAATTTCCAATCGAGGGCCAAAGCGACACTGAGTCGCCATCGAAAAGCAAATGCCACTGCGCAGGTCTTATGGGAGTAACAACCTTGCTCCCACATCCGCACGCGCATCGGTGGACGGCTGTTCGGTAACGAATGGAAACGTACAATTTGCCCTCCTCGGGATCGGAAGGCAGCATGTCGATGAACACATGGTCCAGATTTGTTTGCTTCACTCCGCCCGATCCTCACTCACCATCTGGTTGCGTCCAACAACATATGAGCTGAAGAATTCGTGTTTTCGGTCGATGTAGAAACCCATAACTTTTTCCACTCGAGGACGGCCAGAGATGCATTTAACATGTTCAAGTCTGCGATCTGAATGTTCCAATCATATTCGTCATCATCCGGATCGCCAAAGGATATCCTTTCGGCTACATGCGAACGATGTCCATCCGTGCTGGTGGTGACACGGACAACGCCCCCAAGTGAGTCATCCTTCCGATAGACCCCGATGCCGCAATCGACGAACGGGATTCCTTGGCTGTCCAGATAATCGATAATGCTCCTTTTGGCAGAGCCACCATCGAGCGCTAGGAACACAAAGTTCATCCCGCGTAGCTCATCCACGTTCGAGGGCGCAATCTGCATCACATGCGGAATAACGTGGCGGTGCATTGGATCATACTTGGCAAAAAGATACTCGACCTTCTTTGGTTCTTTGGCATCCTCGTCAACTCATCAAGGGACGTGGCACCGGGCGTCCGAAAGGCATTGTGAGCATACAGGGTGTCTTCATCGTACAAGTGAATTTCCCCGACGGGCGTTTTAGCAACCAAATCTAAGATGTACGAACCGGTTCCCCCTAGTCCAACAATCGCTACCTTACCTTGCATCAACTTGGCGCTGATTGCGCTGATCCCAGCACGACTTGAGGCCGCGTCCAAATACCGGAAGACCGATTCTTCTGCCGTGGTGGAATGCGCAGGATACGTTTGCGCCGTGACCGTGGAGTCAATGGCTCGGGCAAATCCTGACAGAATCCGAACATATGCCGTCATCTTATTGTAGTAGTTGTCGTAAGCACCTGATGGTGGCTTACTCGAAAAGGAGCAAGTCGCCCTGAGATCATTTCCAAAGTTTGTCGCGGTCCGCTGATTGATCACGCGGTCTAGCTCGCACCCATGATTATCGCAGGGAAATTCTCCAACGAACCAAACTTCATGGGTTCGTGGTCTAATGGTAGAAGCTCCATTCGTTGATAGTTCGGAAACCAATAACCCATATGCAATCGCCAGCTGAGGGGTCACGTACGGCACATGTTTGACGAGCAAGTTGGAGTCCCGAATCTCGATGTCATAGCCGTCATCCACCAGACGACGAAGATCTGGGCTATGACTAGGCAACGTCTTGACGTCGACAAGGCGAATCACCAGGTCGCCGCGATCGCGGCCAGTATGACGACGCACGCACAGGCCCTCCGGCAGGTCGTGCCCGTTGATTAAGGCGTGAATCACCCGTCGCCATTGAGCCCGGGAATGAGACGCGGGATTTGGGACCCGCAACACACCCCCTGCCTCTTGAAGCCGCGCTAAGAGCTCTGCACCACTGCGAGCAACTCCCAAACCCTTGGCGTGAGACGCCGCTGGGCGACTCGGTTGCCCCTGATCAGACGTCGTTCGTTTTCTCACGATGGCATCCCCCTGACCCTCCTACACCGCCGGCTTCTGGGCTTACCGAACGGAATTCCCCGACTTATCAAAAAATTCTTTGAGCCGTATAGATGCGCCGACTCTCCTGCCCACTAGCCTTCTTTCGCAGATCTAGGACTTCGTTGGTTGCACCCCAAGCACCACTGTGCCTTGAACTCTCTCAGCAGCTTCTCGCGGTCATGCCCTGGATATAACGAGTAGTAATCGTAGACGTTGCAATGGTATTTGCGACGCGGCGGTGAGTCCTGCGCTCGGGGTGCTTGAGCTTCGACCATATGGAGATGCTGACAATACGAATCCCGTTCGTGGGCATCCGCAATCAGCCAGTCCAAATCGCTTCTGGCCTGAGATTCTTTGAACCCCATCCTGACGAGGTGTTGTAAGTAGAGATTTTTC
This sequence comes from Sulfobacillus sp. TH-112, assembly GCF_057473405.1. Lineage (NCBI taxonomy): Bacteria > Bacillati > Bacillota > Clostridia > Eubacteriales > Clostridiales Family XVII. Incertae Sedis > Sulfobacillus > Sulfobacillus sp. TH-112. Next base: position 6,541 of record NZ_JBYCKN010000126.1, on the reverse strand, counting down.
ATCGGCCCTTGCATATCCCGCAATAAGCTGTCCTGTGACGGTCGTCGGTTAATCCAATCGATAATCCCGAAAATTGTGTGGCCGGACAGAAATGTTTGGGCCTTTTCGACGGTTGGTCGAAGACTGTTGCGCTCGGAGTTCCGCCGTACCTCTTCCGCTAGCATTTGCGCTTCACTCTGTCTCCCGATTGCGTTGAGCAGCTCTGCAACCAATAACTGTGCCTCAAGTTGATCGTCGACGTCGTGTAAGGCCGTCAGTTCTTGCTGCGTCGTCCGCACCCAATTCAATTGCCTCTCTAACTCACGCACCTCGGGTGGTGTTAATGCTGCACCACTGGCCGCAATCGCGTTAGCCATAATCATGAGTTCCCCGCGAACGAGGGCTAGACGAGCCCTGGCGCGATATCTTAGCGGTAATTGGTCATCGAAAGCCATATCCACGAGACGGTTGGTCCATTTTTTCAGGCCCTCATTCACCGATCTCATCCTTGCTTCGAGATCGATTGTCCGCGGCAGAAATCTCGCAGTCAGCATGAGCGAAGTGACTTCCCGAATACTGCATTGCACATAGACTTCTGCCAAAGTAACTTCGCACTGGTTCATAAGGGCAGGGTGATTGGATACTTTTCGAGCAGACTCGATCGTTTGGCTGAGGCTTTTCAGAATCCCATCTGTCCGGGTGTCATCCCCCGGTTCGGGCGCCCAATGTAGCTGGACAAATTCCCGACGAAGGCGGTGTAGACGCAATGTGATTCCTAAGGGCGTGCCCTGACTGATGTTCTCCAGGTCGCAAAGTTCGGCATAATAACTGTTTAAAGTAAGGAATCCCTGAGAGAATCGGAGGATTAACCGCAGGAAGCTGACCATGGGACCCCATTCGACCGCCGAAAGTTGAGAATCATCAATATCCCGAACATCTGTCCAAGCGGTCGTATAATCCCCGGCATGAAATGCGACGTATGCCGAAACTGCAAGGAATTCCATATCTAAACGAGCAGCCTGCTGTGGCACCATGCTGACCCAGTTGCGGACGAGGCCAAATTGCCCTATGTTAGCTAACTGAACGCCGAATTGTTTCACAAGGTGGATGGCATTAACGGCCGTGACCTTTTGGGTGTCCGGGTCATAGCTAATTTGCACGGCGGTTGTGGCCTCATCCAAAAAGCCATTGACCTCACTCAGCACCCGGTAACGTGTAGACACATCCTTGTAGATGGTCTCGAATGCATGCCGGTCCAAACGTTGGGTGAACCGATAGGTCACAGTTTCTTGCCGAAGGTCTTCGATGAGGCCGACATGGTTCTCGACATGACGACGAATTTCATGCACCCACGCCCACAAGAACTCGTTTTCGTCTTCTAAGTATATAATCCACACAGATCTTGGAAGATGGTTACTGAGATAAGTTAGAGTGGCCAATTCAATCGCATAACTAAGCGAACCATCTTTATTGTACTTCGACCTGGCTTTGCTCTTAAGCTGCCCATGAATCGTTACGTCCGTTGGCCAGCTACCGTCCGCCACCAATTCAAGTGCTACATCCCTACCGTAGTCAGGAGGTTCCCCCCCTCGGAACACGAAGAGGTCGTCCGGCACAATGTACTCCAGAGCCTTTCGGGAGCGATCTTCTTGGACATGACTGGGTGGCCGTTTAGGCAAGTGGGGCAGAGGTCAGTCCTCCTTCGGTGTAGCCGTAGAGTTACGAAAGGTCACTGTCACTAATACGCGGAACTCGGCCCATAGGCATCGTAGCACTGTCGGAAGAGTTCAACGAGCGCAGCCCGCGACGGTTTGGACGATTCCAAATCCTCGCGTCCTACCAACACGACGTAGTATCGCCCCCGGGCATTGTATCCAAGACTATTCAAACCGGCGGCGTCGAGCTGACTATCGACGGCGTTATCCCGAGGGATATGCGCTTCCAGTCTCACTCGACCGGTTTTCTGCGGCTTAAAGGCCACGAAATTACGGGCTCGGCCATCTTGCGCCAGTCCGATGTAGTACTTTGTATAGCTCAGCTCAAATTGGTCGTCGAGATGGGTGTTAATCAACTCCAACATAGCATCCGTCAGGGCGACCGTTGCTTTGGTTCCCCGTTGCTTTTCCCAATAAGCCCGATCGGTCGGCTCCTGGATTTCTTCGTCCTCGCCCGTCAATCCAAGCGGCAGGACGTCATAAACCTTGGTGAAATGTAATCCGATCTTGCCATCCCACTCGAATGCGCTCATTTGCAGAGCGACCAACGGGATAAATCCGTTGAAGAGGCCAATCACATTCAGGAAGCGGCTCGTGATATCCTCCGCCACCAACACGGCGGTATGCTCATACTGGGGGTATCGTCGCCGTTCAATGTCCCAGTATTCAATCGTCCGGATGATGTGCGACTCATCGGATCTCCCGAGCTGGACCTCCACCTCGTACCGCCCCACACCTTCCGGCTCTTGAAACAGCAAATCGAGACGGCCGCGTTGAACACGCTCCACATCCTTAAGAATGAGGTCCCCCAGTCCCAACAGTGCCGGATCTCCCGCAATGCGGTCCTTAACCCACTGCTCATTGATGTCGGAGTGGTCCCTCAGCGTGACCGGATTCAGCTTTTCATACTTTAATGACATCATTTACCTCCCTACTACGACCCCAAATGTGTCGAATTCGGCTTCCGGCCGAGATAGACCCGCGACTGCCTTCTTCTATCACCCCACGTACTGCACCAAACTGCTCACGAGCGCGAGCAGCCATTGCTCGTCAGCGGCCGTCCACTCCGGCTGTTGGCCGCCCTCTGGATGCAATTCGGTATTGAAGCAGTCCCTCAACGATTGCCAAAGGTTGTCCAACAAGCGGCGGCGTACGTCGTCGGGTGCCCACTGATGGCGATCGGCGATCACATCCGCCACATGGCGCTGTTTGGTCGCACCCAACGCTTTATTGATCATGTTAAAGACACCTCGGAGGGTCGACACGGAGTCCGCATAGCGTCCATGTTGATAGGCACTCCACGCGCGATCCCACTGTCTGGCAATCGACTCTTCGCTTTCCGGAAACTGCACTTCCATGACGCGATACCGGTCGATGCCCCAAGCCGGGAGAATGCTCTGGACCCACGTTTCGTTAGATATCTCAAAGGTGACACCGGTCCATTTAGAATCCCAGAAAACCGCGACCTGAGACCACAGGCCAACCGAAGTCGGCCAACCGCCCTCACCAAGGGTCGACTGCTGACCGTCAATTCCCCGGACCACGATCACTCCGTTGCTGGCATTGATTAGGCGGAATTCGGTAAAGTCTTCGGTGTCCGAGGCCAACTCACTCGCCCACACCTCCATCCGGTCGGCGCGGGCGACCAGCTTACGTGGAAATGCCGGGCCGAACGGCTCACAGGCCGTCGCTTCAGCGACCAACTGCTCCCCATGGACGCAGCCGCGTTTCACCACGCAGACAGCCCCCTTTCACTACTACGCTCTAAGGTTACCACGAGGTCCACGAAGAACGTCCACATTTGCGGAGGCCGCACGTCTACCCGCCTACGATACTCTTCTGAAACAAGTCAGGTCGGGCCGAGTGAGGCCCAGAAGAGATGGCCCCCCTACGGATCCAGCGACCTAGAACGGGGATTCACGAATCCATCGTTCGCAGTGGGTTGGTCTTGTGTCAAGTCCAGGGGATGCATCGTCGCGGTATTGAAAAGCCCGGGCCGGGGTCGGCCTCCGCAATCTGCAGGCTCTCCGATTTTCGGCAAGTGTATCTTAACTGATTACAAAAGTAGTTATGGTACCGCGCTAACCACATGTACTTTTCGTACACGCGCGAATTCCCCGCGAACTTCTGCAAGTTAGACTCGACCGCTGCTTTGTGTGTGAGAAGAAGTGGATAGGCATCGTCCAGATACCCCTCGTCTTCCTCTCCAAGTGTTGTGAATAGATAATTCACAAACCACCTGCCATCATCATTGTCTACCACTAATTCCCGCGTATAGGGATCTGCCTGGTCTACCGTATAGTAGTTCATATGATGTTTGACCAGGTCAACAGCCAAGTCGCTTAGGATAATCCGTGGATATTGCGCGTGATTTGCTTCCAGGTCGTGGGCTTCAAGGAGGGCGTTGCCGAAAGCGAAATCCGCATCGGCGTAAAAATCACCGACAGCAATTCCTCCTCTTACAAGGAATCCCTCTGACACCAAGTTCCATTGATACGCGGCCAGGTCTAGTAATGTGGACCCCATTTCCCTTTCGCCATCATCCAAGATGGGTTTCCCGAGTACGATGTTATCCGTGAACGCCTTCAATATCCATGAAATCGCCGTCAGAGAGCGAAATTTAGCATACTCGGGTTTCAAGGCCTTATGGAGACGGACCAACAACTGATTGCCTCCACCTTGCTGCTTAATCATGTCGGAAAAACCCATGATGTCTGCGAAACATACCACGGAACGCAACACTTCAGGGTTTGCTGGGTCATATCTTAGAGTTGTTTCGATGTCAGTGCCGAAAAAACCCGTAGAGTCTTCCTTGCTCATGTCTTCCCGTCCCCTTTGTGAATTCAGGGCTAAAGTCCGATCGCTGGGTATGCGGTCGTTGCGCAACCACACCGCCGGATGCCCAGCCGTTCCAACCCATATAGTCGTCCCCACACGCACCTGCTCCCGGTAAGTGGCTGCCCCTCCCGCTGCGTAAGTTGCTGGCGAACCGGTCTGTGTGGCATACGAAAGCGCGGTCACTGTCACGAATATACGCGAGCAACTCCGTCACACAGGCCCGCCTTCTTGCCTAGTGGTCTAACGGCGCTGAGTCGATAACCTTGGTCCGCAGCGTGGCCGGCATATAGCTCGTTGCCCGAATCGCGGATTCCATACGCGGTCCCGCTGGGCTGTCCTACCACCCCCACCGAACGGAAGGCCAGCCCCAAAATTGGTAGCCTATGGTTGAGGGGGATACGGAATAAGGCTGGGCGCCATAGCTTCCGCGAGTGCCTGAGCCTGCTGCGCGATGCTGCCGCTGGCACGATGCATGTCCTTAGCGATTGTCTGCGATTGTCTCACGATCGGGCCCCTCTAGAACCAGTTGACTCGCCCCCTGTAACGACGGGGGTACAATGGGCCCACTCCCCATCTGGTCAATCATGATGGCACCACAGTCACGGCACCGGTAACGTCGAAAGTGATAGTAGCCCTTATAGGGTTCAGAGACCAGTCGGTTCTTGCCAAACGGCTTCCAGTCATGTCGCGGCATGTCTTAATCCCCTTCCTCTACCTGTCTTAGTTGGTCCAACGTCATAATGGTCACTCCCAACGCCGTGGCCGCCCCTTGCCAATACCGGTCCGGAAGGCGAGGCACGATCAGGATCCCCGATTCCGCCGCCGCACTGGCCATAACGCGACTGAGTTGGTCAAGCGCCGCTCCGTAACGGATCGTGCCATGCGACCGAGTCTTGACTTCCACCAAGATAGGCCCAGCCCGGCCTTTAACCACGAAATCAACCGGCAGACCGGTCTCAGCCGGGAGCGCCCGATACCCTTTGGAGGCAAAAAACTGAACGACTAGGGAATCCACATCCACGTCCTCGCCGCCGGGTGTCCGGTCGTGCGCATCTCTAAGTCGGGCCGCCTCCACGCAAAGGGTTTCGTCACCTAAGGACGCGAGATATGCGTCAATCGCCGAGCGAATGACCTGGGTCTGCGACCTGCGTAGACTCCGGGCAAGCATCCGAATGATTTCGACATCGGCCCGTCTCGGTCGAACCATGGACATCTTATTCGCCTCCTGACGCTAGCTACTTTATACGTTAGCGTATATTAAGTCAAGTGAACGAATGGTCTTTTGAACCTGGCCAAACCGCGCGGTCAAAATTCTCCCTACGCCCATGGCGAGAGGCTCCCCCCGGAGCCTCTCGCTGTCAACGTGCGTCTTTAGACCATTAACCCACGGCGTGGGGCGGTCGCGGTCGACGGGGTCGGGCGATTCGCCCTGTCATCCTCAGTTGACCTTCTTCACTTACCCGCCTCAGCAGGTCGGGGGTTAGTGACGCCTCACCATGTCCACCATATTCCTCCCGCTCGATGAGGCGCATCTGAGCCCTCGCGTACAGGCGCACTGACACGCTAGGATTGCCATCGCTGTATTCGTGCAGGGCTTTCGACAGCGCGTCGGTCAAGGGTGTCTCGGCCCGCGTGTATTGAAAGGGCCAGATGCCGCGCACGAAGGAGTGCCACTCTTGTCCTGTCCGCCGAAACGGAACGATTCCCACTCAAACAAGGCCACGCGACTCGCAAAGTCGACCAATAGGTCGAGTATACGCGGCGTCCCGACTAGCAGGAAGGGAATCCGCCAGGCCGTAAGGACACTGACACACTGATGCAGTGCTACCCCGGGCCTGTGAAGGACTCCGTCCCAGCGCAATGACGTCCATATCGTCCAATGCGATGACCCGGATGCGATGCCGCACAATTAGTGTTAAGTCTCAGACTTATTGACAGTCCCAGTCTCACACTGTATGGCAGATCGAGGAGTAAAGTTAAGGGCTGCTTAAGCAGCCCTGGAACAATTT
>NZ_JBYCKN010000125.1:0-12864 GCF_057473405.1 Sulfobacillus sp. TH-112 | reverse complement strand
AGGTGACTTCGGGATCAATCATACATTCTTCGGCCCAAATTCGGCTCATGTCATCCATGGGATTCGCTCCTTACCGCAAATTAAGGGCTCCGGCATTGAGCCAGAGCCCTGAGGGTCTTACTTCATGCTGAGTTGGTTGTCCGGGACGTATTGCTGTAAGGTGTTCCAGTGCTGCTTGAATCCCACTACGTCCTTATTTACGACTTCCAAATCATCTTTGTTGGGTAGCCACAAAATGGGCAGTTGTTGCGCAGCATAGCTGAGATAGTTATTGAGACGCGTCTTGATTTGACTTGGTGTGCCACCCAAATAGGTATCGTCAATGAGTTGATTCATGGTTGGACTATCATATCCCGCCACATTATACCCTCCGGTACTCGAAAACAAATCGCCTCCAGTGGGATAGAAATCGGGACCATAACCCCAATCAAGATCCGCCCCCATGATAATGTCCCACTTGTTGGCGTCGGCGGGCGTTCCGGCCATCCCGCTCACTGTCTGCGGACTCATGGGCTCAAGGGTGATTTTAATCCCTTCTTGCGCCCAACTCTCCTGCAGCAACTGGGCAATGCTCTGCACACTGGTGGACCCCGTGCCATAGGTAAGCGTGAAAGCGAGAGATTCGCCGTTCTTTTCCATCACGCCGTGATGCATTGACCACCCATGTTGTTCTAAGAGGGCCTTGCCGGCCGACGGATTATACGGATACGGATCGCCGATGGCACTATCCCAGTACGGGCTTTTGGGCGTGCTGGGAACCGGGCTATAATTGGCCACTCCCATCCCATGGAAGATGTGGGTGATATAACTTTGCTGATTGATCCCCATTTGCATCGCCTGACGAATATAGAGGTTATTAAACAACTGGCCTACGGTCCCGGCGGCGGTATGCATATTGAGCGCAATTCCCGTAAAGCCATACCAGACTTCCGGTACCACGGTATAATTCGTCAGTTTTAAGGCCGATTGATAGAACGAATAGGGTAGAGAGGCAAACGCCAATTCACCACTTTTCAGTTGGACAAAGGTGTCCGATGGAGACGGTTCATATTCGTAGATCACGGTTTTGATCGCGGGTTTGGTCTTGCCATCATAATGGGGATTGGCGACATACTCCCAATATTGATTATCGACCACTTTCTTAATCCGATAGGGACCGTCCACCACTTGATATACGGGATTGAGCGGATCGTCGCTAATGCTCTTAATCCAGGTTAGTTCTTGTTGCAAATTGGGATAGCGGTCCCACACCGACTTCGGAATGGGCGCTAATTGACTTAACCCATTATGCTCGAACCAGACAGGGTTGACCGACGTGGTGGTCGTGACCACTAGTGTATGCGCTCCGGTGGCTACGACACTTTGCCAGTCCTTCGGAACGCCGCCCGACCCCATAAAGCAATAGGCCAGCGTGGAGGCGGGTTCCGTGGCCGCATGAATTAAGTCCCAATCGTACACCACATCGGCAGCGGTGACGGCCGTGCCATTGGACCAATGCCACTTGGGGTTGAGAGTAATGGTGTAGGTGGTATCATGATGACTCACCGCAATATTGGAGGCAATCGAGCTGGCCAAATCGATTTGGTCACTGCCATTGGCGAAGACCAGCGGCACGTACGGTTGCGGACCATTGGATCCACCTCCCCCGAAGATATCACCACAAGCGGTCGCCGACTGAATCGGTGGCCACCAATTCAACTGTGCTTCTGGCGCGAGCCCGACCACCAGCGGCTTCTGGCTGCTTAGTGTTGCACTGCTCCCGGTGGTCGAGCCACAACCGGCCACCATTACCATCATGCCGAGAAAACCCATAATCGCGAACCAAAATCGCCATGGCCGATGCGAACTCATAGATGGCCCTCCTTTTAGGGATCGTGAGAGAACACGCATACAGTAGAGACGTTGTTATTTCTTATGTGAGAACTGAAGTTCGACAGTTAATGACTTCGCGAAAAGACTGACAACTCCTGCTGCGGTCCCGGAGATTTTTTGTGGCCGGGGGACAGGGTATCCGTTGGAGCGACATGCACATCGCCGGAACGGGCCGTGGGTGGGGTGCCATTGATGGCGACAATCTCCCGCCAAAGTCTCGTTCCAGAACGGGTCATGGGGGATGAAAACCACTGAGCCTCCGTGAGGTTCAATGCGCACAGCATGGTCCGCTTCCTTTCTTTCCGCCATGCGTTTCGTAAGACCTCTAAGGCACCTATTGACCTGATGGTCCCCTTGGGACCTCTATGCTAGTCGGTGCCATGGCGCATGGGTAGACACTGCGGACCGCTCTCTCACATCGTATTCGCTGTTAACATCATAACGCGAATGGACCTTCATCACGGCCGATACCCGCTGGCTATATCGGACAAGTGGTCGATTGGCCCCCCTTTGGTTAGGCGCGGTTCAGGGGACCTATTAGTGGATAACGGCTATACTCATGAATCTGTTGCAAGCTTAAAGCGATGCGATTGCTATGGTCATAGCCTCTATACCAGTCGATGGTCTTCTGAAGGGCGGTGTCGAGGTCCCATCGAGGAGTCCAACTGAGAATCCGGGTCGCTTTAGTGGTATCTAGGCGTAACGAGGCCGTTTCGTGTAGGGAATCCGGCTCCTCAAAGACCGGGACCCAGCGACCCTCCCCCCAAAGAGCGATCATCTTCTCGACTACCGTTTGCACCGACACCTGGCTTTCGGCCTCCGGGCCAAAATTCCATGCTCCCGAGAACATTTTCGGATGGTGCATCAGACGGGACGCTAATAACAGGTAACCCCCTAGAGGTTCCAGCACATGTTGCCAGGGACGTATAGCATAGTGATGTCTCACAAGAATGTCCTCATGAGCCATGAGGTGCTGAATGCAGTCGGGAAGCAGTCGGTTCGGAGACCAGTCTCCACCACCGATGACGTTGCCCGCCCGTACCGAGGCAATCACTTTTTGATGTTGATCGTAGCGATGAAGGGGGAAGAAGGAGCGACGGTAGGAGGCAATTAACAGTTCAGCCGCGCCTTTACTGGAACTATAAGGATCATCCCCGCCGAGAGGGTCAGATTCGCGATAGCCCTTTAAGGTCTCGGTATTTTGATAGCACTTGTCGCTGGTGACCATGATGCCGATAGAGCGGCCGGTCTGGGCACGCATCGCCTCTAAGACATTCATGGTGCCGAGCACATTCACGTCATAGGTGTAGCGGGGATCGGCATAACTTCTTTGCACCAGCGGCTGCGCGGCGAGATGAAAAACCAGTGTGGGATGATAGTCTTGGAACACTGAGGTAAGTGTTGCAAAATCGCGGATGTCCGCAAACACTTGGGTCATGTGAGGTAGGGATTGGAGCTCTTGGGAGTCTCTATCCGGCAAGGCATAGCCGACGATGTGGGCTCCTAACAAATGCAGCCACAGGGTCAGCCATTGCCCTTTAAATCCGGTATTGCCGGTAATGAATACGCGTTCGCCCGAAAAGGCGGATTCAAATCCTAACATCGATGAGACCTCCTTTGTCTAGTGCGTATGCCATGGTCCCTGCGTCTGGTGGTGGACAAACCAGCGTACGGTTTGTTCAATGCCCTCTTCAAGGGAGACCCTCGGATTCCAGCCCCACTGCTCTTGAATGCGCCCAATATCGGGTATCGGGGCGAGGCGTTCTCGGCCGCGCTGCGCTCGCGCTCCATAAAGAATGTGAGGCGGTGTTGGTAACGCTTCTCGGATAAGCTCGATGTAGTCGTGTAAGGGGCGGCCCTGGCCGGTGCCGATGTTAAAGACGTTGTGCTGGATCTGAGGTACGGTGGCCGCCAGCAAGAGGCCATCGACCACGTTTCCAACATAGCAATAATCGCGATATTGCTCACAGGTGGTGAGTCGTACGGGACCTCCTTTGAGGGTTGTGAGGATAATGTAGCTAAAGAGCTTGTGCGGGTCTTCAGATTCTCCAAAGACTCCAAAAGGACGAAGCGTAATGAGAGTGGTTGGCCCATCTTGGGCCATTTGCTGGGCTAAAATGGTGGCTGCCGCTTTACTGGAGCCATAGATGTCGAGCGGTTGCAAAGCCGCATCCTCCCTAATCGGAGCGGGCATGTTCCCATATTCCGAACTACTGCCTACGTTCACCATGCGAGGGACGGCACAAGATTGAGCCGCGGCTAAGACATTGAGGGTGCCGTGCACATTGATCGCCATGGCCTCTTGACGGTCATCCTGTTCCGGATTGGTTCCATAGGCGGCGAGATGAAAAATGATGCGGGGTTTGATGGCTTTGACACAGTGCATGACCTCATCCGGGTCCCGAATATCCGCCGGATATGGATAAAGTGCGGGGGTGAGGTCGTGAAGGCGCCACGGATTGGTTGAGGAGCGCACTATGAGAGCGACTTTAGCCCCCAAGTGGTGCAGTCGTCGTACCAGATGAGAGCCCATAAATCCGAAGCCTCCTGTGACCAGTACCGGGAGCTCCTCTAAACGGGAGACCGGCGGGGGAGATGACATGATCATCTGCTGCGTCATGGTATGCGCCCTCCTTTGCGAGTCGCGGAACATTTCCCTTCAATCGGTACGGTGGGAGATCACCCGCAGTAAACGTTGGATCACCGACGGAGACTTGTCATTTTGGTGACTCCGCTTCCATGGCGGCCACCGGTGGGAGCGGGTAACCGGTGAGTTTTTTGTCGAAGATGCTAAGGAGAGCAGGGTGGAGTCAGTGATTTGAAACGGATTCATCGCTGGGGTGTGGAAAGGTGTTAGGGAGTTGTCGGATATCGCGATGTCGGGAAACTGATGGTAGAGTTGTTGTTGCATTTGCTGCACGCGCACAAGGTATGGAGTATAAATCTGGTCGATGAGGGAGTCCTGAAATGAAAGCGGCTCGACACTCCATAGATCATAGCACGCATTATCGAGGATATTAAGACTGCCAAAGTGGTAACAGATTAACGGGGCATCATCAATATAGATCTGCTCTCCCCGGCGGGTCACGGGATGGCCATCGGTCATGGCAAGATTCCAGGGAGCGGCATTGATGCCCGCATCTCGAATGACCTTGACGTTTGAGAAAATATTGGGGATGTAATCAAGATATTTCTGATCTCCCCAACGTAGCGCTACGGCGTCAAATTGATCAAAGCACCACTCGCGGCATTTATCTCTCCAAGCACGGAGAATCTGAAGGCTATTTGGCTCGCGTCGAAATCCAATAAGGCCCGCTTGATAGATGCCGTGGCGAAACTCCACCTCGGCTGGTGCCCTCTGGGTACAAAGACACATGGAGTATTCTCCCCAGGCTTTGAAAATGGGGGCTGGATCAGCGAAGAAGTACAGATCAGCATCGAGATAGAGGAGGGCATCGACTTCAAGATGGTGTGTGAGAATGTATTCCAGTAGATAGGGCTTCAGGGTCCAGGAGTATTCTTTGAGAGAGCGGATGCTCTTTAGATGCTGAAGATCCGGATTCTCTAGAGTCCCCAGCGGGATTAAGCGCAGGTGAGGCCAGCCGAGGGACTGTAAGACGAACAAGGATTCCTCGTCGAGCGCAGCAACCCACAGGCAAAAATGGCTGGTGTGGGCGTTGAGAGAGTCATAGAGTGCCATAAGCTTGGGGAGATAGGAGGTGCTGACAAGAGTACAGAACTGGTAATAGGAGGAGGCTTGATCGATTTCCCGACGCCAGGCCGAATCCTTATACAAGCTCTTGGCAGATAACGGGTCGCGTCCACTGAAGAACACTGGCGCATCCCCACCCAGTATCGCTATTTGTTTTCGTAAGGCCGCTAGATACGGTAGATAGATATGGGCTTTGATAGCGACGGGAACGGTGATAGGATGCAGTGACCAGAGATCAAACAGATCCTCTTGAAAAACATCAAGACACGCGAAGTGATAGACAATGAGGGGCTCATGGTCGAGATACACTGAGCCCTCATGTTCGCCAATAAACTGATGGCGGGGATTGAAGATGAGGTTCCAGGGGGCGGCGTCAATGCCGCCATGGGCAGAGATGGTGATTTGCGAAAAGTGTTCGGGAAATTCATCCAGATACTTCTGATCTCCAAATCGTCCTAATTCCGTGCGGCCAAAACACCAGGAGAGGCACTCATCCTTCCACCATCGTAGGGCGGCCAAGCCGATGTCATCATGCTTGAAGCCGATGAGTCCGGCCTGATAGGTACCATAGACGGCCTCCACGGCGAGCAGATCGCGCTGGGGGCACAGGTAGATCGACTGGGTTCCCCATTCGTCAAAGAGCGCGGTGGGGTCAGAGAAAAAGTAGAGGTCCCCATCGCAATAGACAATGTGATCAAGCGACTGGGAGACTAAGAGATACTCCATCAACGGCGCCTTAAGTGTCCAGCAATATTCGTTCAGGGCGCGCTGAGATCGGACTGCCAATAAGGCGTCATCCTCCATGTCGCTCACCAGAAACAGTTTGGCGTTCGTGAGGTTCTGGCGAGAGAGCGTGTCAAAGGCAATCCGGTCGATACACCCAATCCACAAACAGAACGCGCAGTATTGCGCGTTGAGGGATTGATAAAGAGTCAGCATGCGCAGCACATAGTCGGCACCACAGATGCTACAAAACTGCATCACCGAGGGTCGACTGTCGGTCGTTGAGACGTTGCCCAAGGGGCCGTTCATGGGGCACGCCTATCGGATTCGATAAGGATTTGTGGCCATTTTTGGTTGGCTTCTTGGAGCTCCTTTTGCGTGTCAATGCCAATCCAAAATCCATGGTGGGGATAGACGGCGAGTTGACCATCATGGGCTAGGCTTTGCATCGGTTTGTCTTCGAGAGCACAATCGAGGTCAGAGGATAAATACTGAAAGAGGGACCGATGACAGACAAAGAAGCCTCCGTTGGTCCAACCTTGTAGCGTCGGTTTTTCTACAAAGCGTGTCGCAATTCCCTGATCGACACGGAAGGCTCCAAAGGGGCTTTGGCGCTTCACACCGGTAACGGTCATGACGGTGTTTTTGGATTGATGAAAATTCATCAACGCGGTAACATTGACGTTGGCGAGACCATCACCATAGGTGAGCATGAAGTGTTCTTCGGTAATGAGATGTTCCACCTGTTTAAGGCGCGCTCCTGTCATCGCATCAATACCGGTATCGACAAAGGTAATGCGCCAATCCTCAGGCCCAGTCAAAAGCTTCTGTTGGTGGTTCCTAAGATTCACCGAGACATCCCCATATCGCCAGGGATATTGCAAAAAATACTCTTTGATTTTGTGCCCTTGATGCCCCAGGAGCAGAAAGAAGTCGTGATAGCCATATCTCCGATACCACTGCATAATCTGCCACAGAATGGGGCGCCCATTCACCTCACAAAGCGGTTTGGGAAGGCCTTCTGAAGAATTCCCCATTCGGAGTCCTTTGCCACCGCATAAAATCACCACTTGCATCATTCGACTCCTCCTTTGTCTCTGTCAATATATGCCATGCAATGTCGCTGTGATTGCCCAGGAGGTAAAAATTGATGAAAATGGAGATATATGTATTTGTGCGAACGCCTTGGGGTGTCCGACTGAGGTGAGGGGGCTATCACGGGCCGCCATGGTGCTGACGACAAAGACGTTCAATAGCTCGCGGAGCTATTGAACGCAAGGTCTTGGTGTCAATGGCCACGGTAACATTACCGTGTGTGATCCTCGATGGCGTGACTTAGAATGCGGTATAACGATTCATGATCAGGGTGGAACATTGAAAAATAAGAGCGCCCAATAGCCAAGTGACCGCGACGGCTAGAGCGAAGAGCGGCTTGACATGGACGGCCATGGCGGGACTCACCGTGAGGTATAACTGCGGGTGGATGAGTATCCCAGCGGCAGCAATCAGGAGCGCCCACACCGCGATTTTGAGATCCGTCCAGCGGGAAAAAGTGAGGGTGCCGAGCAGAATACCGACCGCCGCGAAGGGTGGTAAGAGACAGCACATGAGAAGCGTCCAGATGATCCCAGTGACTAAAAAGTGGGACATGAGCGAGAGGGAATAGGTGTGATTGAGGATCATGGTATAAATGCCGAGGATGGCTACAGCGCCTAAATAGGAAGACTGGCGTATGGTGACAACGATGGACGCCATCCATTTTGACGCTAAGAGGTAATAGCGCGGGGCCGGTAACGACAACCACCAGCCGAGAGTGCCGTTTTTTTGCTCGCGGCTGGTATGGGAACTCGCTTCTCCAAGCGCCATAAACGGAAGCGCCCAAGTGGCATACCAGCCGTCATTCATACTGAAGTGGACATGCGGTCCTTGCCAGGTTACCACCGCTACCCAGATAACGGCGCTGACGAAAAAGACAATGCGCGGATGACGAGCCATACCGTGACTTAGGCTAGGGTTATGGCGATAAGTCAGTTCATGTTGGGTTAAAGCGCGAAGCGTCGGTCGGGCACTCATGGATGGGCCACCTCGTCTCGATATAATATACGCATCATGTCTTGCATGGAACCGTACTCTTGTCTCAAGGCATCGACATCCCCGGCTCGCAGCACCTGTCCGTGCTGAAGAAAGACCGCGTAATCAAAAATTGATTCGGTGTCGGCTAGTTCGTGGGTGCTCATCAGCACCGTGCTGTCTTGATCGCCAGCGTAGTCCAGCAACGCGTTGACGATGTTGTCGCGAGATACGAGGTCAATACCGCTAAAGGGTTCGTCCAGAATGAGTAACGGGACCTTTCGGGCTAGACACATCAGGAGCATGAGTCGCGCCTCCGTACCGCGCGACATGCCGGCGACCGATTGACGACGGTCAAGCCCCATACCGTCGGCCAGCGTGATGGCATGGGAATAATCAAAGGACGGGAAGAGACGCTCTCCCCAATGAATCGCGTCCTCGACGGTGTGATTTTCATACCAGCGGGCGCGGTCGGGTAAATAGGCGACCTCGGCATTGGTTTGCCATCCGGGAGGTTTGCCGAGAACCTGGACGATGCCAGCATCGGGCCGGGTAATGCCCATAAGCGTGCGAAATAGCGTAGATTTGCCCGAGCCATTCGGCCCGAAAATTCCCACCAGACGTCCTTTCGGGATGGCGACAGTGAAGTGATTGAGTGCCACCCGATTCCCATAGCGCTTATTGACGTTAGTGCAGGTTACAGCCATGGTATTCATTCCGCTTATCCTCCTTTGGGTCGATCGACCAACAACTCTCGAATCTCGTGAAGTGAGAACCCCAATCGTTCCATTTGTTGAACAAACTGCTCGGCCAACTCGGCGGCCAGACGGGTGCGAAATGCCTGAATGACCGAGGTGGAGGTGGTCACGAAGGTACCTTGACCGCGGCGGGTTTCGATCAGGGCTGCCCGTTCCAATTCCTGATAGGCATGAACCACGGTATTGGGAGCGGCCTTAAGCCCTTGCGCGAGATCGCGAACCGAGGGAAGTTTTTCCCCGAGTGCGAGTTCGCCTCGGGCAATGGCTCCACTGAGCTGTTCGACAATTTGCTCGTAAATGGGCAGGCGTACCTCAATGGTGAAATTGAGCCTAGCCACGTTGCGATCTTCCAATGACATCCCTCCTACGCCCATTCGTGGGTGTGGTTGTGTATGCGGCTACCGTGCGCCATGGTCCTATTCCCAGCGGAAGACCCGCGATGCGACCACGCCGGTGACCACAATCCATAGCACCAGGCCGATAATATCGGTGTGCAACGCGCGCGAAGCCATGGTGAGTTGACCACTCATCAGGCCGCGTAAGGCGTTTGAGATATAGGTAAGTGGAAAATATTGGACAATCTGGGCTAGAACGCGCGGGAGTGATGAGACGGAGAAGAAGATTCCGGATAGAAACATCATCGGAAAACTAATGAGGTTAATGATCGGAATGGTGGCCTCTTGGCTTTTGGATAGTCCTGCGACAATAAAGCCAATCGAAAGAAAGGACGCCATCCCCAATAACAACACCAGCAAAATGGGTCCGATGGGCACTAAAACCGATGCCTTGAGGATAGTGGTGGCGATACCGATGACGATGGCTGCACTTGCCAGACCCACCACCAGGTAATTCATCACCGTCGCAGTGAGAAATTGCACCGGCTTTATCGGCGTTGCGCGGAATCGCCGTAGGACGCCATTTTCTTTCCACCGGGTGAGGCCTGACCCAATGCCGAAAAGACTATTTTGCATGGTCATGAGTGCGAGAATGCCTGGCAAAAGAAAGTCTAAGTAGGTGGCTCCGTGGGAATGCGTCATAGCTTGGGCCGAGACGCGAAAGAGAGGGGGCTTGCCGGAGAGGTTGATGTCGGCTTGCGCCACGAAGGCCTGAACAGCCCCTACGGTTTGTTGAGCGCTCACGGCATTGGAATTGTTGTACCGCAGGGTAAGGGTGTTGGTGCCTGAGGTATGCTTAGCGGGAAGAAAGAGGGCTGCGTCTAGTTGCCCGAGCCGCACCTCTTTGAGGGCGGACTGGCGGCTCATGGATTGGATATGAAAAAGCGATGACTTTTCCATGGCGGTGACGACGGCACTAGACTGGCCGGCTGGAGCGACCACAGCGAGGTTCACTTGGGTCTGTGAGTTGCCGAGAAACCCAAATACGACCATTAAGACGAGCGGGAAAAATAGTGTCCAGAATAACCCTTGGCGATTCCGCACGGTTTGGCGTAAAAGACTTTGGGTGAGCTTCATGATGGCGTTCATTCACGTAAACTCCTTCCTGTGAGTTCCAAGAAGACATCCTCTAAGGTGGCGTTGCGAGTGGAGAGCCCCGTCATCGATCGCCCTTCGTGTTGTGCCCAATTCACGAGTCCAACTAAGGTATCCTGCAAATGATCGGTCACCACGACGGTCACCTGGTCTCGCTGCTCTACCCGGCGGACATGGGGGAGAGTGACTCGGTCATCCAGGCCCACCGAACGTGCTACCTCGATCATGGCGGCAGGCAGGTGACGCTGAATGAGCTCGCGAGGGGTTCCCTGGTCGAGCACCTGCCCGTGATCAATGATGGCGAGGCGATCAGCTAAAAATTCGGCTTCGTCCATGTGATGGGTGGTGAGCACGACGGTGCGCCCTTCTTTTTTTAATTCGGCAATGACGTGCCATAAATTGCGACGCGCTTGCGGATCGAGAGCGGCCGACGGTTCATCGAGAAATACCACTTCAGGGTCGTTGATCAGGGCCACCGCGAGGGCTAAACGCTGTTTCTGTCCCCCTGAAAGGCCGCCGACCCGCGTGTTTTGTTTTTCCTCAAGACCCAGTCGTGAAATGAGGTCGGGGACTTTTAGGGAATGACGATAAAAACTTTGGAAGAGGGCCAGTGTTTCTCGCACCGTTAACAACTCGAAAAATGCACTGCTTTGCAGTTGCACACCAAAATGCGATCGGGCTTCATGAGGGTTGCGCGCGACATCCACATCACCCCACCAGACATGCCCCTCATCGGGACGTCGCAGCCCCTCAATCATTTCCAGGGTGGTGGACTTACCGGCGCCATTGGGGCCGAGCAAGGCAAATATCGTGCCGCTCGGCACGGTTAATGTCAAATGGTCTACCGCGGTCATGGAACCGTATCGTTTGGTCACGTTCTCTAACCGCAATGTTTTAGCCATATCTGTCCCTTCTTTCTGCTGATGACATGGTTACGACGGCTATCATTAATAATATCAACTGTACCATAACATATAATACACTAATCACCGCCGATGGAATAAGAAATCGTCCATCGGGTGGTGATTGCCCAAATCGGGAGAGTTTCAGGGACGCCAATCCCGTGTGCAAGTTTCCCGCGGCAACAGATATTTGGATAAGGATATTCGGTAGCGTATTATGAAATGGAGGTGTGGGAGTCATGGACAAGCGACCGACGAATCCGTTAGCCTTGGCCGTATTGGCATTACTGTCGGAGCGGGTGGCTCATCCGTACGACATGTTATCCACCATGAAAAGTCGCCATTGGGATGCCGGCATTAAATTAAATTTCGGATCGCTCTATACCGTCATTGATGGTCTCCGTAAACGAGGATATATTGAGAAATTAGATACCGTTCGTGAAGGCCACCGGCCGGAGCGGACAGTCTATGGACTCACTGTGACCGGACGAAAGGAGCTTCGGCTCTGGTTAAGCGACGTGTTGCGACAACCCCAAAAGGACTACGGAGATTTTGAGGCAGGATTAACGCTGATGTTGCACATGGCTCCCGAGAAGGTCGCGATCCTCCTTAGAGAACGGATAGCTCACTTGGTGTTCGACCTTGACCATTTAAGAGAAGAGTTGCGGGCAGCCCGGGAGCAACGGCAACTAAATCGGGCACTGACCATGGACCAAGAGTATACCATCGTGCTGCGAGAAGCCGAACTGCACTGGGTCCAATCAATCCTGGTGGACATAGAGAGTGGGACGTTGCATTGGAGTATGGATTGGCCCCCTAGCGATGGGGATCACGGGGATCGGTCCTAACTTTTGGGCCACCATGTTATCGGCGAAACACGCATGACAATTTTCTTAACAGGGAGAGATGGCGTTGGCACGGGTTCTTTTCATGAATGTGGGCTCTGAAGGACATATCAACCCGACACTCGGATTGGTCGAGGAATTGCTCCGGCACGGTGAGGACGTCACCTACTTTACGGCGGACTCTATGCGGGACACAATCGTTGCCACAGGCGCTAATGTGATTACCTGCGACGCGAAAGCGCTTTTCGAGGCGTTTTTGAGTGGCGGACGCAGTTTATGGGGGCGCGTGGTGGGACTAGTGCGTACCACCGATGTGGTGATTCCGAGAGTGGTCGACGAGATTCAAGGGCAGCACTTTGATTATGTCATTCATGATTCGATGTTTAGCTCGGGACGTTTACTGGCACAAATTCTCGGTGTGCCAGCTATTAATTCGTGTACTAGTTTCGCCGTACAATCGCAGGGATTTGAGAAACGTTTGCAAAAGCTGTT
>NZ_JBYCKN010000124.1:0-22968 GCF_057473405.1 Sulfobacillus sp. TH-112 | reverse complement strand
AGCCCACCAATAATTCATTTGTGGCTCTCCGGTGAGACCATTGGAGTATTGCGGGACGTTGTGGACATTGTTTTCGTAGGCGCTGATGGAACCTACTTGGTTAGTCCAGATGACTGGCAGCTGCTCTGCAGTGTAGTATTCATACTTGAAAAACGTTTGCAGATTGGCCTGTTCAGAGGGTTGCGGTAAGTGCGTGGCAGCGATGAGAGCGTTCTCTTGAGCATTGCTGTAATCCATATTGTTGTTGCCGCCTCCCGTGCCAAATAGTGATTCGCCGCTAGGATAGCTTCCTCCATAAATGATGCCTAGACCAGATGCGGCATCCCACTCATCCTCTTCGCTTGGGGTGGTAATGATGCCGATCATGGTGGCAAACGGCTCCGGCTTTAGCGCCACTTTGACGCCGATAGCGGCTAGGTTTTGCTGAATCAAGGCCATTTGGTCATCCAGTGATTGATCTCCACTACTATAGATAATGGTAAAATTCAAGGCAGTACTACCTTTTGTCATGACCCCGTCGACTTCATGCCAGCCATGTGATTCAAGGAGCTTTTTCGCATTGGATGGGCTGTACGGGTAAATTGGGCTCTTGAGTTTGGGATCTAGGTAGCTTGTTGCCGGAGTGGTAGGGATGGCACCGTACTGAGGCGGAGCATACCCATGGTAAATGGCAGAGTCTGCGGATTTTTGATTTATTGCTTCTTCGATTGCTTGCCGGACATACAACTGATTAAATACCGGCCCCAGCCCGCCTTTGGCTTTGGGGCTGAAATTAAGATTGATATAGTTGTAGTCGAATTGGTAGTACGGGAACAGGGTGTCGTCAGTGAGTTCTTTGCGAGCGCCATATTCTGAGAGGTCCACGTACCCTACTTGGACGGTGCCTGTTTTGAGAGCCGCAAATTCCGCTGAATTGGAGCCCTCATATGCAAAAATTATTTTGTCATAGGCTTTGTGGCCGCTGTACGCTTCGTTGGGAGTTAGTGTCCAGGACTGGTTTGCAATGGCGCTGGTGAGTTTATACGGACCATCCACGACGCTGTCAAAGCTTGGATTGGTGGCCTCTTTTCCGAGATATGTGATTTCCTGGGTAATGTTGTTGGGATACTTGTTCCAAGCCTGCATCGGTAATGGTTCGAAATCGGACAGGCCATTATAGATAAACCAGTCCTGGTTGGCGGGTTTCTTCAATGTGACAGTAAACTCATAATTACCATTGGCCGTTACGCTTTGAATGCCTTGCGGCACATCACCCGAATCAGCGCCGACCCATGGCCATGGGGCAGGAGCGTTTGTCGCAGAGGTTGCTTGAATGAGCTTCCAGGTCCACAGAACGTCGGCACTCGTGACGGGGTCTCCATCTGACCACTTCCACTTCGGATTCATAAAGACGTGATACACCGTGCCAGCGCTATTGTAAGTGACCTTTTGGGCAATCGAGCTTTGATAGTTAATGGTGTATTGTTTGTTAATCCAGAATAGCGGTTTATACAATTGGTCAATGAGCTGGTAATTATTTAAGAGGTTGTTGGCGCTGTTGGCGAGGGGAAAATACCACGTGTTATTGGTCTGTGGGCTCATAGCCACCACGAGAGCACCACCTGTTACGGGTTTTGAGCTTGAAGAGCTTGTTGCAGCGGATGTTGACGTGGAGCCGCAGCCAGCGGCTAGGGCAGCCATGCTTAGAGCAAGACCCCCAGCCAAGACAATGTTTCGACGTTTCATCAATAATTGACCCCCTTAGAATAATTGAACACGCTCTTCGAGGTGTTAAAAATTTCTTGGCTATTGTTATTCGACACTCGTTGTCGGAATCATTGTAAAATGAGAATTATTTTTTAGTCAGAAAAGAGCGTCATAAAAAGAGGCGCTTGTAGCCTTTTAGAGAGTCGTCTGTAAAGGCGAAAAAAGAAGGGCACGGTAACGCAAAATTTCATCGATGCAGCCATGAATGCGAACGCGGATACATGGCGGGTCCTCCTTGACTTGATGGCATTTAGCCAAGGGCGAACGGTACAATGATATCCAAAGCGAATTGGTAACATCTGAAGCATCAGGCAATGGGCGGCGTACGGAGGTGCTCTGGCGGCTTAGCAACTGGCCGTGACTACTGATGTGCCCCATAAGCTCAAATGCAAGAAACCCTTTCGGGAGAATGGGTGGTGTGAACTGTTCCAGCAACGACCGAAGTATCGCCCGGCGCGCCTATACGAGTTGGTTTTACTTCGCGATGAATCGGTTGGTCATCATGGGCGGCCTTGGCGTATTACAAAAGCTCCAGCGAGAATCAGGTTGATTTTGATGCCGAACGCATGCTATGATAATCAAAGAAATCGGGCTGTGGCGCAGTTTGGTAGCGCGCTACCTTGGGGTGGTAGAGGTCGTGGGTTCGAATCCCGCCAGTCCGACCATTTTAACTCTGTGCATTGGCACAGGGTTTTTTGTATTTTCTCCATAAAGATCGGGGACATTTTATGTCATGGATGGTGTCATGACACAAGAGCAATTTGATGAACGATTTCGTGTCACCGACGGCGAAATTATTTGGCATCATGTGACGGGCGAAGCGCAGGACCTCGCGGCCGTATTAGAACAGGTTGGCTTCAAAGGTGCCTGGTTGGAGAGCGAGGACTCTGCGCAATCGATGCGCGCTGAATTTGATGATTTCGACAACTTTTATGCGACGCGGCTTTTCGATTTGAAGTGGGACACGCACCAAGACCGCTTAAAGGGAAATCCTTTTATCGTCTGGGTCAATTCGCGACGGGTAGTGTCCTATGCTCGAGAGTCTATAGGCGCCGTAAATGATGTGAGAAAAAAGTTGGGTCAAAATCCGCATTGGGTGCAATCGACGGACCGTTTGGTCTATTATCTCTTCGACGAAATGTTAGGGGGGCTGTTTCCGTTTTTAGATGAGGTTAATGAGCGCATTGCGGTTCTTGAGCAAGATGTCTTTCAGCGTCAAGGGGTGTCCGCCGTAGAGCGGCGCATCCTGCATATGAAGCGGGAGGTACTGAGAACTCGACGGGCGCTCGCCTCGATGCGAGACGCCATTTCGCAGCAGGTGCGATATTGGACCACGCATAGCACGCGTGATACCTTCTATTACACCGAGCTATATGACCATATGATTCGACTATTTGACACGATTGATACGTACCGTGAGTTGACCAACTCGGTGTTGGATTTGTACATGTCTTCCGTCTCTAATCGCCTCAATGAGATTGTGAAAACGTTAACCTTGGTGACCACCGTCCTGCTACCCGCGTCCCTGATGGCGGCTTTGTATGGGATGAATTTTGACTACTTGCCGCTCGCACACTATCGCTACGGATTCTTAGTGATTATTGGTATCATTGGGGGGATCTCGCTCTCCCTTTATTGGATATTCCGCCACCGCCGTTGGCTATAGGAGGAAAACGGAGGGTGGGTCGCGTATAACATATCAGCCATTGTCGTATGTTGCGAATGGCAATGGATTAATGTGCCTCAATTTAGGAGACGGTATGATGGACGACGTGTTGGCGGATTACGAAAAGTACATGAACCCGAGTCTAGCAAGAACGTATCGATTCATGGGCCTAGACCATGCTGAATTCACCGGGTCAGGCGCCGTGGTGGTTGACACCGATGGTGTAGAGTATTTGGATTGTGCGGGTGGGTATGGCGTCTTTGTGCAGGGGTACCGACACCCACGGATTATCGCCGCCGCTCATCAACAATTAGATCAGATGGCGCTGTCGTCAAGGGTCCTAGTCAGTCCTCGTCAGGTGGAATTGGCTAAACGACTTCAAGAATTGACGCCGGGAGATTTGAGTTACAGTTTTTTTTGCAATTCTGGTACCGAAGCCGTGGAAGCCGCTCTCAAGTTTGCTCGGGCGTCGACCGCTCGCACGACCATTATTTCCACCGAGGGTGCATTTCATGGAAAAACCTACGGGTCGCTTTCCGTGTCCGGGCGCGATTTATATCAAGCGCCCTTTAAACCATTAGTTCCAGATATTGTCCGTGTGCCCTATGGGGACACCAAGACGCTTGCGACCCACATGTCGGAACATATCGCGGCAGTGATTGTGGAACCCATTCAAGGGGAAGGCGGGGTAATCGTTCCTCCCGACGACTATCTACCCAACATTCGGGCGTTATGCGATCGTTATGGTGCTGCCATGATTGTGGATGAAGTGCAGACGGGATTGGGACATACTGGTACTTTGTTCGCCATTGAACAAAGTGGCGTGGTGCCGGACTTATTGTGTTTGGCCAAGGCACTGGGAGGTGGCGTCATGCCAATAGGTGCGGTCGTGGGGAGGCCTTGGGTGTGGAAGCTGTTTGAGGAAAGTCCCTTGATCCACACGTCCACTTTCGGTGGAAATCCGTTGGCTTGTCGGGTCGGAGTCGAAGCGCTTAACGTGACCGTTGAAGAGAATTTGCCGGCTCGCGCCCAAGAATTGGGTGAATGGTTGATGGATGCCCTGCAGTCCCTGCGCCAGACGCACGCAGATCTTCTGACAGAGGTGAGAGGACGCGGGCTGATGATTGGCCTCGAATGGATCTCGGCGGGTGTGGCGGGAATGGTCATGTCCGAATTATTTCAACGCAAGATCCTAGCGGTTTATACCTTGAACAACGAACGCGTCATCCGACTGATTCCGCCTTTGGTGATAAAAAAAGAGCAACTGCAAGTTATGCTGGCGGCCTTAGCGGAAGCACTGGATGCCGTGGAAGAGGTTCGGGAGGACCTGGTTGACTGAGGATTTTGCACAAGAGGTAAAGGACGTGTACACATGCCGATCGTAGAAGTGAGTCAAGTGGTGCAAGCGAACCTCCGCGATGTCTATGAGTTAGTTTCGGATATGGCTGGTTACCCAAAGTTTATGAAATCCATCATCTCGATTGATATTCGGGAGCGAGGCGACGGATATACCGTCTCTGAGTGGGTGGCGAAGTTGCAAGGGGCAAAGTTCCGATGGGTTGAAAAGGACCTCTTCCATCCGGAAGAATGGCGCATTACTTATGACCAGGTAGAAGGGGATCTTAAAGTGTTTCGTGGATATTGGGCTCTTGAAGAAGTGCCTGGTGGTACCAAGGTTACTTTGGTCACGGAGTTTGAGTTTGGCGTACCGATGCTGTCGTCGTTATTAAACCCGGTGGCCAAAGTTGCCATCCGCGATAATGCGCGTACCATGGTAGAGGGAATCTCGAAGGAATTGCGAAAGGGGGTAGAGTAATGCCGGAGCTTTATTGTCGCGTCTCCTATGCGGGAGCACTTTGGTCTGCCATTATGGAGGGCGACGAGTTGGCGTTGTTTGAGGAAAATTGGTGGCTTGAGGAAGGGCCCATTCGCCATAAGGTGTCGGTGAAGGACGTGCGCTTTCTGCCGCCGGTAGAGCCACACACGGTGCTTTGCGTGGGAAGAAACTACCAAGATCATGCGGCTGAACTCGGCAATACCGTACCGCAAAAGCCGCTGTGGTTTCTTAAACAGTATGGTTCTCTCACGGGACATGGCCAGCCCGTCTATCGGCCCACTTGGGTTGGACGAGTGGACTTCGAGGGCGAACTGGTGCTAGTTATAGGCAAAACGGTTCGCGATGTGACCACCAGTGCAGAGGCCATGGCTGCTATACGCGGTCTCACCATTGGTAATGATGTGACGGCACGAGAGTTGCAGAAATCCGATGGTCAGTGGACTCGAGCCAAGGGATTTGATACCTTTGCACCGTTGGGACCGGGGGTGTTCTTAAATAATCACCCGGAAGACCGTCAGATTACCACCCGCGTCAATGGCACCGTTCGCCAAGATGCTTCGACCAATGCCCTCATTTTTCCCTGTGATCAATTGGTGATGGAAGCCTCTCGATTCATGACACTGTATCCTGGTGACGTGCTATATACCGGTACCCCGGCGGGCATTGGCCCAGTGGATGATGGCGACGTGGTTGAGATCACGGTTCAGGGCATAGGTACGTTGAGCAATTCGATAAAAAACAGAGATTGAGAGAGTTTGCAGGGAAAAACGCTGCTTTTTTCACGCAAAAACCTGCATAAACGCATAATTTTGTTGACAAACGAGCTTTATTTGATACAATAGTCCATGGCCGTCGGACAGGTATCTGAAGGACGAGCTCAATTCCTTCAAAAGGGGGTTGGGAATGCGATGAACGCATTGGGTCGACACATTTTGGCAGAGGTTCACGGTTGTGATAGTGACATTTTAAATGATCATGTCGCCGTGGAGCAAATTATGGTGAGTGCCGCACTTAAAGCGGGTGCAGAGGTTCGAGAAGTGGCCTTCCACAAGTTCAGTCCGCAAGGTGTGAGCGGTGTGGTGGTTATTTCTGAGTCGCATTTAGCGGTCCATACGTGGCCGGAACTGGGATATGCTGCAGTGGATGTATTTACCTGCGGCGATTCTGTCAACCCCTGGGATGCCTGTAACTATATCGTCGAACAATTCCGCGCGCAAAATTTTTCCGCCTCGGAAACGCTTCGGGGTGTATTAGTGGAGAATGCTAGCCAGAAGGCAGCGGTTTGACGACAGGAGGACTACAGTTGGCTGAAACGTTTGTCATGGTTAAGCCCGATGGCGTACGGCGAGGGCTTGTAGGCGAAGTCGTACGTCGTCTTGAAAACAAGGGATTACGATTAAAGGGTATGAAACTCATGGTTATTTCTCCTGAGTTAGCGGCCTCTCATTATGCAGAACATAAGGAAAAGCCGTTTTATGGGGATCTTATCCAGTTCATCACATCGGGGCCGGTGGTGCCGATGGTGTTTGAAGGTCGTGAAGCTGTGGTGGTAGCCCGGACGGTGATGGGGGCAACCGATCCCGTGAAGGCCCTGCCCGGAACCATTCGCGGCGACTATGGCCTGGAGATTACCGAAAATATTGTCCATGGATCCGATGGTGTGGATTCCGCGGACCGCGAAATCGGCCTGTATTTTCGTCGAGATGAACTTGTCTAGGCGATGATAATCGGAATTATCGTGGCGGCTCTCGCATGCGTGGTTTTGTACGCATTGTGGGAGCCGTATTGGCATTCAGCAACAGATGAAGTTGTGGCTATTGAGGGATTGCCTCCGGCATTCGAGGGATTTAGCATTCTTCATCTCTCTGACATTCACGGGCGTGTGAGAGTATTTCATTGGAGAAAATTTCGCGAATGGTTAGCCGCTGTAGATATGGTAGCCATTACCGGCGACCTATATTCTCCTAGTATTCCGCGCGATCGGTTAAAGCGCGAACTAGACCGGTTAACAGCACCATGCGGAGTGTATTATATATCTGGTAACCATGACTACCGTCATGGACAGTTCTTTGTTGAGCCTTGGCGACCTGGCGAGCGCTTGCTGGATAATCGGGTGATTGAACTGGAAAGAGATGGCCAAAAAATCTTACTGGCAGGGCTTCCCGACTTTGTCAAAGGGGACCCCAAATGGGACAATCTTCGTGACGCTCTGCACCGTCGAGAGGAGCCAGCGATATTAATGGCCCATCGGCCTGATGCATGGCTTCTTACCGGGATCGAGCGCATAGCTCTGATTTTGTCGGGTCACACGCACGGGGGGCAGGTAACGGTCTTCGGGCTTTTTGCCCCTCTGCGACATAATCATGTGCCTCACCATTTTGTGGCGGGACGTTTGGAGGTGCCGGGGAAACCGGTGTTGATTACCTCTCGAGGGCTGGGCACGTCGGAATTGCCGATTCGCTTTGGGGCGCGTCCAGAAATCATTCGCATTCGACTGACCGTGAAGAAGGGAGACCGGCATGAGTAAAGTGGGGGTTATTGGGGGGACTGGAGTATATGATCCCACCTGGCTGGAGAGTGCACGCGAGGAAATCGTAGAAACACCCTATGGGTCGACCAAGGTGACTATAGGCCAAGTTAAGAATATGCCTCTGCAAGAGGTGGTGTTTATGAATCGTCATGGATTAGGGCATTCGGTACCTCCGCACCAGGTGAACTATCGCGCTAATTTATGGGCCTTGCATCATTTGGGGGTCCATCGGGTATTGGCTACAGCGGCGGTCGGATCCCTTAATATTGCGATGCCACCAAGCAGTATGGTGTTGGTGGACCAATTTCTTGATTTTACGAAAGGCCGTGCGGCCACCTTTTATGATGGGGGCGCTATGGGAGTGGTACATAGCGATGTGACCGAACCATATTGCCCCAGCAGTCGCGCCCGCATATTAGCTGTGGCCAGAGGCCAAGGAGTGCCGCTGACCATGGGCGGGACGTATGTGACGACCGAAGGACCGCGCTTTGAAACCCCTGCTGAAATTCGAGCCTATCGGATTTTAGGTGGCGATTTGGTCGGAATGACGGGAGTGCCTGAAGTGGTTTTGGCGAGGGAGTTGGGACTTTGCTATGTCACCATCGCGTTGGTGACTAATTTTGCTGCCGGCATCTCCAAGACCGTTCTGACACATCAGGAGGTGCTCGACGTGATGGCAGAAAATGTTTCGCATTTACGGGACGTGATGGCTGGATCCCTGACTGCATTGGCAGAGGACTACACCTGTGAGTGCCCACCGAAACCAGAATTGATGGCGCGTTGATATGGGAGAGAGATTGAAGGGAGAGGGTACTACGATGAATAGTTTACGCAACCCGGATTTGGCCAGTTTTGGCCATCACAAGATGGACTGGGTCATTGCGCATATGCCGATACTAGGGCGCATTCGCGACCGATATGCTCAAGAGAGACCGCTAGCCAATCAGCGAATCGCCATCTCACTGCACTTGGAGGCCAAAACGGCGGTTTTGGCGGAAGTGCTGGCTATCGGGGGGGCCGAAGTGGCGATTACCTCATCCAATCCGTTGACCGCACAAGATGATGTGTCGGCGGCTCTTGCCGAGCGTGGCGTAGAGGTGCATGCCTGGCGTGGGGCAACCGATGAGGAGTTTGACCTCTTGCACCAGCGGGTGCTCGATATTAAGCCGACGCTCATTATTGATGATGGTGGGGAGTTGACGGAGCGTCTGCACGGATCACGCCGAGACTTGGCGCCGTTCATTATCGGAGGTGCAGAAGAAACCACGACGGGGGTACTACGTCTGAAGGCGCTACATCGCGCAGGAAAGCTTCGCTATCCGATGGTACTGGTGAATGATGCCGATATGAAGCATTTGTTTGATAATCGCTATGGAACCGGTCAATCGACGTGGGATGGCATTATTCGGTCCACCAATTTGGTGGTGGCCGGCAAGACGGTTGTGGTTGCGGGATATGGTTGGTGCGGCAAAGGGGTGGCGGAACGAGCACGTGGATTAGGAGCACGGGTGATTGTGACGGAGGTTAATCCGGTGCGGGCCAATGAAGCCTTAATGGATGGACATCGAGTGATGACCATGGAACAAGCCGCTCCATTAGGCGATTACTTCGTGACGGTGACCGGTAACTTTGGAGTCATTCGGGCTTCACATTTCGAGAGCATGAAGGATGGCGCCATTTTGGCCAATGCCGGACATTTTGATGTTGAAGTAGATGTGAGTGCGCTGAAGGCGATGGCTAAGGCTGAGAGACCAGGTCGCAGTGCTGAGGTAGTGGGCTATGAGTTAGAGGATGGTCGCGTATTATGGCTTCTTGCGGAGGGCCGATTGGTCAATCTTGCTGCAGGTGATGGACATCCAGCAGAAATTATGGATTTGACATTTGCGCTTCAGGCGCTCTCCTTAGAGCACTTAGTGAAGGAACGTCGTGAGCCCGGGGTCTATGTAGTAGATCCTCTGGTGGATGAGTGGGTGGCGAATATCCGACTGGAAGCATTGGGGATTACGCTTGATACGCTCACACCGGAACAAAAAGAGTACTTGGGAAAAAGTTAGGGGGCCGCAATGACCACTCGCATTGAGGCAAATTACGTGGTAAGCATGGATGATCAAGCGCACATTTTTCATCCTGGGGTTGTGGTGTATGACGAAACACAAATTCTTTATGTCGGTGATGGGCACGATTATGCGAGCACGGTAGATAAAACCTATCATATTCCCGAAGGGGTGATCTTACCAGGGCTTCTGAACGGGCATAACCATGCCGCGATGACGATGATGCGGGGTATGGCTGATGACAGCCCGTTTTTTGAATGGCTGACGCAGCACGTTTGGCCTGTAGAGGCGCGGCTTACGCCCGAGGACATTGGGGTTGGCACCTATCTTGCGGCTGCCGAAATGATTCATACCGGAACGGTAGGTTTTGCCGATATGTACTTCGAAGTCGAAGCCTTTTGTGAAGCGATCGAAACGTCCGGAATGCGTGCCTGGGTATCTCGGGGGTTAGTGGGATTAGAAGATGTGGAGGGCGCCAAGTTAGAGGGAGCCATCGAATTTGCCGAGCGTTGGCATGACCAGGGAACGAACCGTATTGTGCCTATGCTGGGGCCCCATGCGCCGTATACCTGCCCACCCGAGTACCTTCAAAAGGTGGCAGAATTAGCCCAATCCCATGGGTTGGGCATTCACATTCATTTAAGTGAATCGGCAGATGAGATGTCTCAAATGCAGGAGCGCTATCAGAAGACCCCGATTCAGCTCGCCTATGACGCGGGGGTGTTTGCGTCGAGAACGCTTATCGCCCACGGGGTGCACATTCAAGAGAAAGACATCCCTTATTTGTCTGGTATGAAAGGCGGGGTGATCGCGTGCCCGGTCAGCAATGCCAAGCTTGGTAACGGCATTCTTCCGTACCGGATGTTAAAGAGCGCTGGAATCGCCTTAGGATTAGGCACGGACGGAGCCACTTCGACCAATACTTTAGATATGTTCGAAGAAATGAAGGCCATGGCGTGGCTCCAGAAAATTCGCGAGGGCCGCCCTGATGCCTTTCGGGCTTATGACTCCTTGTATTTGGCGACGCGGGGGACAGCGGAGGTTCTCGGCCACGAAGGGGGCATCTTAAAGGTGGGTGCCCCTGCAGACATCATTGTCGTGGATGGCGCCGGCGCCAATATGGCTCCTGAATGGGACTTAGTCGCGAATCTGGTGTATTCCGCCAGTGGATATGACGTGCGCTATACCATTATCGGTGGGCAAATGGTGATGCAAGAAGGAATTATTACGACCTTTGATGAATCGGCCGTCATCAAAGAAGCCAGGGAGCGGGGCCGGAAACTGCAAGAAAGGTAGGCACGATGGTGGCGAGCTTTGATTGGGACAACAATGTGTGTTTCGTGTGTGGGCACGACGTGCCGGGTTTGCATGTGCAATTTCGTGGTGATGAAACGGCTGTCTCAGCAGAGGTGATCATTCATTCCCCCTATCAAGGATTCGAGGGAATCGTACACGGTGGAATTCTGGCCGGTATGCTGGATGACGCCATGTGGCACGCCATTCATCAGCACAATGACGACTTTCCGATGACCGCGGAACTGACGGTGCGCTACCTTTTGCCCGTGAAGATTGGAGAGCGGTTGACGTTGCGCGGACAAGTCACCTCATATCATCGACGTCTCATGGTCGCGACCGCGACGATTTCAGATGCGGAGGGCACTCTTTTAGTTCGTGGCGAGGGACGATTTATGCCCCCAGTGGTGGGGACGGCGCGTGCTTGACCCGTTGGGACTATATGAATACAAAGTGGTCACTCATGTGCATTCCACCTTATCCGACGGTACAGGCACACCCGATCGCCTCATTCGTGAAGCACAACGAGCAGGTATAGACGTATTGTGGTTGACCGACCACGATACCTTAAAGGCCCGAGAGAGTCCGGGGGAAGGGTATTACGGACACCTGTTATTTCTCGTGGGGGCTGAAATTACGCCCCCACAAAACCATTATCTCGCGTTCGGTATTGACTCATTGGTGTCGGCCGAAAAGCCGTTACAGTCCATTATTGATCATGTGCGATCGGAAAAGGCCTTTGGGGTGATCGCACACCCCACAGACCGGGGCAACCGCACCGCGCGATTGCCGTCATATCGTTGGAGTGATCGGGACGTGGACGGGTTTGATGGATTCGAGATCCTCAATCATCTGTCGGATTGGTCTCGTCGGGTGCCAGATATTCCACGCGGGCTCATCGCGGCACTGACTCCTCACCGACATCTTCAAGCATCGGACGAGACGTTGGCACTGTGGGACAAATGGGGTGAGAAGCGAGCGGTGGTGGGAATCGGAGGTGTTGACGCGCACGCAGCACACGTGGGGCATTGGCCATTTCGATTAACGATCTTCCCGTATCGGGTGGCATTTCGTTCGGTGAGAACGCACGTCTATACTGAGAGCCCCTTGTCTTCCGATTGGATGGAAGCGCGTCTCATGATCCTATCCGCTATGAAACAAGGTCGTGTGATGATTGCCAATGCCGCACATGGGCAGGAGTTAGGGTTCCGTTTGTGGGCCGAGAACACAGTAGACGATAGGGCTTGTGCGATGGGCAGTGAGGTGGCCTATGACGACGGACCATATCTCTTGCGCGGATTATCGCCCGTTCCGTGCGGGTGGGAAATTGTGTGCAACGGGGCGGTGATGGGCGTCCAGCAGACCACCGTCTTAGAATGGCCTATTGACCGTCCTGGTGTCTGGCGGGTAGTGTTAAGGCGTGACCGTGAAGTGTGGATTTATAGTAATCCCATTTATGTTCGCTAGAGCGAGCCGCCAAAGCGTTTGATGATGTGGGCTGCTCGGGATGCGTCCTCAGCTGGCACCACTGCCGTGAGAAGCCAGCTTGCACCCTCAATAAGCCCGGTGTGGCTTTGGTCCCAGGAGGATGAGGATGTCCACTTGTCGTTGAGTTCGCGGGTGGTGTAGCCGGAGCGTCCCCACTCTAATAACGGTGCATGGGGAAGTGCTGCGGGATTGGCGTTTTGTCCAATGTCGTCGACCTGAACTATCTCAAACCCTTCGCGCAATAGCGCTTGTTGACAATTTTTGGCTGACTCTAATTGGGAGAATGAGGCCAATAAATTTTTTTCTGGCATCGTGGTCATCCTTTCTCTGTAATACCTATCAGGATGCCCGATGACCTAAATAAAGATGCAATGAATTGGGAAGAGGGGTAGTCATGGGGCCCTATGTTGTTCTGGATCTCGAAACCACAGGCTTAGATGCGCGCCGGGATGCGATTATTCAAATTGCTCTTCGGGACCACGAGGGTCGCACTTACGCCTCGTTTGTCAATCCCGAACGACCTGTCGGCCAGGCCATACGGGATTTGACGGGATTTCGCGATGTGGATTTTGAGAAGGCGCCTCGGTTTATGGAGATTATTCCGGACATCGTGCAATTTATTGGAGAGGCCCGCATCGTGGGACACAATATTCATTTTGACTTAGGGTTTTTGGCGCAATTTGGACTCACCTTTCCGGAACCAGTGGACACCCTGGAATGGAGCCGACTCGCGTTCCCTCTACGATCTCATCATGCGCTCTCGGACTGGTATCCTAGTGAAGGTTTGCATGATGCCCGTACAGATGTCACCTATACTGAGATGTTGTTGAAGCGGATAGGGCAAGAAGTCGAATCCTTTTCAATTCCCCTGAAACGCGATTTGGAAATGTTTTTGGGGGACGAGTGGCGTTGGTGGGGGGTGACGATGAATCAAGGAAGCGCGACGCCATCGGCACTCTATCGCCCCGGACCCGATCTCTTTCACGCTGAGCCTCTCGACACCGTGGCTCTTGAAGGCTCTCCCCTTGACTGGCTACAGTCAGGGGGACAATTGAGCGAGCAGGTAGAGGGATTTGAGGTGCGCGACGGTCAGCTCAAAATGGCAGACGCGGTGGGGGAGGCATTTGATTCTGATCACATCCTATTGGTGCAGGCGGGTACCGGGACCGGTAAGAGCCTCGCTTATCTGACCCCGGCGATCTTTAAGGCCATGGCAGATGGGGAACGAGTGGTGGTGGCGACGCATACCGTGGCGCTGCAAGAGCAATTGTGGTTCAAGGATCTTCCTCAAGCGGTGCAAAACCTCGCCTTGAAGGCGGCCTTAGTCAAAGGACGAGGACGCTACTTGTGCCTATATAAGGCGCAAGAAGTGATTCAGACCAGTGCGGTGATCGGGGAGTCCCGTGCGCGCCGTTGGGCCTTGAGTCAGTTGTTAACATACATGGAATTGACGGCCATTGGCGACGTCGAGGAATTTCCCAATAAGACAGAAGAGGGACGGAGGCTATGGAATGAAGTAATGGCGGACAGTCAGGCATGTGCCGGTCCTCGATGTCCCTATGCGGGACCATGCTTTATGCGTAGTGCTCGCCATCAAGCCGAGGAGAGCCATCTGGTGGTGGTCAATCATGCGCTGTTGGCCGCCCATTTAGTGAGTGGTACCGTATTGCCGGAGTTTTCACACCTCGTGGTCGACGAAGCGCATCATTTCGGTGAGGTACTGGAGCGGGCGTTGGGATTTGAAGGTAATATTGACCAATGGACGCGGCGCTATCGAGAGTCCATGCATCCTCGCACCGGTATGTTCGCACGCCTTTCGGTTCATCCGGAAATGTTGGGTATGGTGGCCACAGTGCAGATGCGTTATCGTAGCGTTGACGACGACCTGCAGGAACTGAGTCAAAGACTGGTTGGCGTCACGCCCCCGGGCGAATATGACCGCCGTCAAGTGAGACTCGACCAAGACATGGCCATGCTGATGGAAGAAGAGGGCATTGCTGAAAAGCTGGTAGTGCTTCATCGCGGGTTTGAAGCGCTAACCGATACCACAGAGCTCTTGTGGAAAGACGCAGAGGAACGGATGGTCGGGATCGATTCACCGGGCTGGTTACGCTACCGCCAGTGGCAGCAGGAGATGGTTAACTTCGCGATGGGCTTCACACTGTGGAAGGCACTTAGCCCTGAGCGGGTCTCTTGGTGGGAGGTGTACAGTGGACGGCAAGGGGAGTCTTTCGTGACGCTTCGCTGGGCACCTGTAGACATTGCTCAGCTAGTGCAAGATGGCTTGTGGTCCCAAGTGAAAAGTGCGGTGCTTACCTCGGCAACTCTTTCTGTGGGCAACCGTTTTGATTTCGTTAGTGATCCGCTCGGGGTTCCGAAGGAGCGTTTACGGTCACTGATCGTGGGTTCTCCATTTGATTTCCGGCGTCAAGCGCGCCTGATTGTTCCGACGGATAGCCCGATGCCTCAAGATGTGGGATATTTAGACGCGTTGGCCACTTTGGTGGTGGAAGCGAGCCGACTTCGTCGTGGTCATACCTTGGTGTTGCTCACCTCCTATCGGGCCGTGCAGGGGTTATCGTGGCGTATTCGGGAGCGCCTCGAGGCTCATAATATCAGGACATTGGCACAGGGAGTGGACGGTCCCGGGCGACGGCTAGTGGAAGAGTTTATGCGTCAATCGCAATCGGTTCTTATAGGAACCTTAACGTTTTGGGAAGGCGTGGATATTCCGGGAAGTGACTTAGAAGTGGTCATTATGGGTCGACTTCCGTTTCGGGCTCCGGGCGATCCTCTAGAAGAAGCGAAACATGAGCGGATTCGCGACCGCGGTGAATCGCCCTTTTATCGCCGGAGTATACCAGATGCCGTGTTGCGATTTCGCCAAGGGTTTGGACGTCTGATTCGGACCACCACAGATCGTGGGGTTGTCATTGTGTTTGATCCGCGTATTCGACCCGACCAAAGCCGCTACGGGAAGACCTTTCTCGCGGCGCTGCCCGGTGTTCCACAGATTTTTGGCGAGCAGCAGGAGGTCATCGACGCCATGAAAGAATTTTGGGGGGCCAGTGATGCGAATATTGATTAGTAATGATGACGGCATCTCCGCGCGGGGGATTCAGACATTGCGTCGATACATGGAACCCTTGGGAGATGTTGCGGTCGTCGCTCCAGAACGCCAGCGTAGCGCCATGAGCCATGCGATTACTATGCATAAGCCGTTATACGCGAAGGCGCTCACCTATGGTCCCCACAGTTGGGGGTGGCGGGTCAACGGGACTCCTGCGGACTGTGTCAAACTGGCACTGGGGGCTTTGTTAGAAGACCGCCCGGATGTGATGCTCTCGGGAATTAATCATGGGTCGAACCTAGGACGCGACGTTTTTTATTCGGGCACGGTATCTGCAGCAATGGAAGCCATGTTTCTGGGGATTCCGGCAATTGCTCTTTCACTCGAAAATGAGGATCAGGCGGGATTTGAGTGGGCGGCAGAGTTTGTTCGGTGGTGGCTAACTCAGCCTGAATTTAGATTGCCAGCACCGGGAGTGGTATATAATGTAAATTTTCCTCGCGTGGACCGGAACAAGTCAGGTGCGGTAAGGCTGGTTCGGTTGGGGGGGCGCGAGTATCGTAATGAATTTCAGCGGGCAAAAGATCCTCGCGGCAAGGAATACTATTGGATTCAAGGCGAGCGATTAGATGACTTAAGGCACGAAGATACCGATGTGTTTCAACATCATGAGGGGTACATTACAATAACCCCTTTGCACATGCATTTAACCGACAGGGACACCCTCCAACGATTGCAGGAGTTTAGGGTACCGAAATCTTTTTCCTAATGGGGGTATGCTAGGCGAGGAGGTGGTGCTATGGCTCATGGCCATCGTCCGCTCCTGCAAAAGTCTGAGCGGGCACTCGATCGTTTGAAGTACGAAGTCGCGCAAGATCTCGGCCTTGACGATGACATTAAGGAGCGAGGTTGGGGAAACATGACCACACGAGAAGTCGGAAAGATTGGCGGAACGATGGTTAAGCGCTTAATACGGAGAGCGGAAGAGGACTTGTCCCGAGAAGACTAGAAGCCCCGGAGGAAACTCCGGGGCTTCTTTGATGATCGCGATGAGTCTTTGATGCTTGAGAGGCGAAAGATAGCCTGAGATTCTCCCCGGGCAAACCTCTTAATTCGCGGGCGCACGAGGAAGTGTGAGAGGTCTTATCCAGTGCAAGAACTTGTCATGAATTTTCCACGTCTACGATATGTTCTCCTAAAGGGCCGAGGTTACGCAGGGAGGGGACTTATGAATGAATATGCGTGCCATCTTAGAGGGGGCATTGATGGGGTTGGCAATTGCCTTGCTGCTCGCATTTGTCATAGCCATCGTCGACTATCAGTGGGGACTGTCGGCAGGGATTCAAACCGGAGGCGTATGGGTCGCTGCCGCCATCACCTTTATTGGCGCTGGTTGGGGAGCGGGGCGGATTGTAGAAGCGGCGTCGTGGATCCATGGCGCGCTAGCCGCCATGACATTGAATTTAGTGTCGATTTTAGTCGGGGAGACGGCCCACCTTGGCAATGTTGCCCATTTGTGGATGGGACTTGCGATGGCCGTATTGGCGGGATTTATTGGCGGGGTTTTGGGGGCCGCGTCGCAATGAATGATTAAATATCGATAATATGGTGCATCCTGGTATTGGAGGGATGTACATGGCTTTAGCAGGGTTATCTCATGGTATTGGCATTGTGTTGTCGCTGGCACTCTTGGGCAGTGCGGGGAGTGTAAGCCAGCCGTTAACCAGAGGTCAATCTGGCTACCAAGTGGCCGAAATGCAGGCGGAACTGGGTGTGCTGGGCTATGATGTTGGTCCGGTGCGCGGTCGTGTTAATTCCTTGTTAATTCGATCCGCGGTGGACTATGAAACAGACTTCGGGCTCACTGCAAAGGAACCATTCGAGACCCAGATTGCAGAAACGCTTAGCATGATTGGTACGGTGCCGATTAATTCGGGAGGCGCTCTGTTGCTCTCAGTGGAAGACGATTTAGCGCGTCTTGGTCTCTATCATGGAACCTACAGTGGCGACATGAACCCGGGGCTTGAGAGCGCTATTGCAGCTTTTCAAGATGAAGTGAGTCTGCCAAAGACACGTACTCTTACTGCGGCCACTCTTCAGGAATTGGCCCATTACACGGCGGTACGAGTGACCGCCGATCACCACTGGCCCTATACGGCGCAGCCGCACGACACCTTAAGGCTTTTAGCGTGGGCGGCCAATCTACCTCTTTTAGGGTTTGCCCGTGCCAATGACGCACACGGCAGCACTGTATGGGTGGGACAGATGATTCATTGGCGGACCGAGACGCCTCCTCAACAACCCAGTTCAAAAAT
This sequence comes from Sulfobacillus sp. TH-112, assembly GCF_057473405.1. Classification (NCBI taxonomy): domain Bacteria; kingdom Bacillati; phylum Bacillota; class Clostridia; order Eubacteriales; family Clostridiales Family XVII. Incertae Sedis; genus Sulfobacillus; species Sulfobacillus sp. TH-112. The sequence continues at coordinate 4,969 of NZ_JBYCKN010000124.1, read as the reverse complement.
TTCCGCACATTCAAGGGGCTCGTCATCATCCACCAACCAAGAGAAATCGACCACGCCGCCGGTCCAACGATCTAAACCGAGCCCCCCTGCGGTGTCTAAAATCGGATATAACTCGGCGCCAGTGGGTCCGACCTCATCGACCCCCACCATTGCCCCGGGAGTATTGTCCAATTTAAAGCCGCTCGCAGATCTCGTAATGATGAATCCACGTGCTAGGGCAGTTGAATCGCTCCTGACCGCGGAAGAAGCCAGTAATGTCACGATCGATGTCGCGATATCCGGAGAGTGGGCTCTTTTGCATCAATCATTGGTAAAGCAACTGATTGCGGAGGGTAATGAACTGGTCCTCAGTGGTTATGCCAGTACCAATTTGAACAGTCTCTCCTCTGCTGCGGTGTTGCAAGAACTGACTTGGGGGAAAGCGGCCTTGACGCGAGTGGCTGGCACGGCGCCAACCTTTGTCATGAGCAACGCGAATCCCGGCACCTCAGTAAGTCAAGCAGCACAAAAACTGGGGATGGTCACAATGGATGCGAATGTCATCGTGGACTCGCACTATGTGGGGGCCAAAGCACTAGCGAACCTTTTGATGGACCATCGCAATGACGTAATCTTGGTCACCGGCAGTACGCGATTCTCATCGTTATTTCGTGACCTCGCCGCGCATCACTTTGTATTTGAAACGTTGGGCCAAATATGGGCGAATCAATAACGCAAAGCAGGATAATGTGGTCGAAACTTAGAATACCCTCTATAGTTTATCGCGCCATTATGCGCGCACGAGAGGGGATGGTCTTCTATGGCGACCCAGATACACGACACTCGAGCAGTATCGGCTGCATCATTGGCAACTTGGCGAGACCAGTGCCAAAAAGATGTTCTACATCAGGTAATTCAGAACGCTATCATCAAAAATGGTATTCAGGCGGTAGCCCAAAACCGTCGTCGGATGACGGAATTGCCATTGTCCTTTTCCCATGAAATTGCTACAGGACCGATTACGAATCAGAAACAAAGTGGCCGATGCTGGATTTTTGCGGGGTTGAATGTGGTCCGCTCCCATATGGCCAAGAGCCTTCATCTCAAGGCCCTGGAACTATCGCAAGCATATCTCATGTTTTACGATAAGTTGGAAAAGGCCAATTATTTTTTGGAGAGCATCCTTAAGACAGCTGCGGAGCCGCATGATGGGCGTCTGGTATCGTGGCTTCTGATGGCGCCGTTGCAGGATGGGGGCCAGTGGGATATGTTCGTTAATTTAGTAGATAAATATGGTGTGGTTCCGATACAGGCCATGCCAGAGTCCTTTCATTCCAGTAATTCTCGGCACATGAATCAAATCATGACCGGAAAATTGCGAGAAGATGCCATGCGACTACGGAAAGCGGTACGCGATGGTATGCCTTCAGAGTCGCTCAATGCTTTAAAGGATCACATGATGAGTGATGTGTATCGTATGCTGACGCACTTTTTAGGCGAACCGCCTACAGTCTTGGATGTCGAGTACAAGGATGATGATGACCAATTTCACGCCCATCGTGGGATGTCGCCTCAAGAACTATTTGACCGCTATGCGGGGGTGGACTTGCACCAATATGTTAGCGTCATCAATGCGCCGACCGAGGATAAGCCGTTTTATGAAACCTATACCGTTGACTACCTGGGAAATGTGCTGGACGGACATTCTGTCTTGTATCTCAACCTACCGATTGACGAATTTAGGATGCTGGCGCAGCAGCAAATTGTTGAAGGCCAGCCGGTCTGGTTTGGTTGCGATGTCGGAAAGTTTTCCGAACGGGTGTCTGGCGTTCTCGACAGCGAACAGTTCGATTACGCGGCAGCCCTGGGAGTGGACTTCCATTTTGATAAGGCGATGCGCCTTCAATTTGGGGAGAGCCAGATGGACCATGCGATGGTATTAACAGGGGTCAACGTGGTGGATGGCACGCCCAATCGGTGGAAAGTGGAAAATAGTTGGGGTTCGGACGCAGGCAAAGACGGCTTCTTCGTGATGAGTGATGCCTGGTTTAGCGAGTATATGTATCAGGTGGTAGTGAAGAAGAGCTATTTAAACGAGGACCAGCAACAGGCCCTAGCGAAGCCGCCTCATCACCTTCCGCCATGGGATCCGATGGGTTCTTTAGCCGTGCGGTGACAAATTGCCCGTCCTACCACAAGGCGCAGGCCCTCAGGTTTTTAGGGGGGCTGCGCCTCTTTTAATACCGTATCTGCCACGGAGCGGACAAGAGCGCACTGGCTGTCTCTTTCGAGGTAAATAGGCCCTAAAGCGCTATCCTCATCGGCATTCGCGGATAAAATGGAGTCATTCGCTGTCTTGGAGAAAGGGTGGCAAAAACTGGGGTGGGAACGGCATCAGAATGGCCATCTCGGCAACGCTTCAGTCGTATGAGAGGCCTTTATGTGATGGCGGCAATCGCTGCGGCTATTACCGTGGCGCGGTTTCATGAGTGGCATAGTGTCATTGCAACGGCGGTGTTTCTCGCGTGTACCGTAGTGCTGATATTTGGGCGCTTGGATCCTCGCGGACGTTTGATGATGAGCCTGGCGGCCGATTTTGTCATGGTCGATGCGGCTTTTGGTCTCTCAGTAACCCGTCTCTTAATCGTATCGGTGAGTGTGTTGTTTCTGTTCTATTTCGTCGTTCCTAGTTGGTTTACCGGATCCCTATCGGCTGGGGTGATGATTGGTTTAGTCTGGCATCGTCCGACATCGCTGATGATTCATATGGATGCCAGTATTGCCTTGGCGGTGGAAGCGATTGTGTTAGGATTTCTGGCGCTCCACAAGCGGCAGATGGATCGGGAACGGCGAGATTTCCTGACCACCTCAGGTGAACTCAATCAAAGTCTCCAACAAGTGGAATACATGGCTTTTCATGACGTGCTTACGGGATTACCGAATCGTCGCCTCCTAATGGAGCGCCTCGAATCGCGTTTGGCACAGGCTGGTCACGATGGCCAGGAGGTGGGGGTAGGCTTTATTGACTTGGATCACTTTAAGTCGATCAATGATGCTGGAGGTCATGGATTTGGAGATCGTCTATTACGAGCAGTAGCAGTGGCATTTGGCGAGGCACTGCGCCCCGGAGATATTTTAGCTCGGCAGGGTGGGGATGAGTTTATTTTGGTGATGGCGCCGTCGCCGCAAGGAGAACCGCTCGCTGCGCATGCGGAAAGCATCCGGCTGCACTTAGCTCAAGGACTCTCTATCGATCACCAAGAAGTATTTACTAGTGCGAGTTTTGGCTTGGCGGTGTTTCCCCGTGATGGTAAAACCGCTGATGAATTGTTGCGTCACGCTGACGCCGCGCTATATCGTGCCAAGGAGGCTGGCAAAAACCGAGTCAGTCTTTACAGCGCGGAATTGGAACACGATGCGTCGGCCGCATTCTATTTAGATGTTGCGTTGCATCGGGCCATTCAGGAAAACCAGTTCAGGGTGCACTATCAACCGCAAGTAGATCTTCTTACCGGCCGTCTACTAGGGATTGAAGCTCTAGTGCGATGGTATCCCGAGGAAAACCGAGTAGTGATGCCGCAAGAATTTCTTCCCGAGGCGCAAAAAATTGGCATGGCGGACGTGATCGATGACCTCGTGCTGGAGCAGGCGATACAGGAAATCACCGCGTTACCGTGGTGGCAGCAGCAACGATTTATCTCACTTGCCGTCAACGTGTCGGCGGCACGATTTGATAATGTGAACTTCGCTGATATGGTAGATCACATGCTCAGACGATACCGAATGCCTCCCAGTCGTCTAGAAATTGAGATCACCGAATCGCTTATGGTACGGCGCCCAGAGCATGCAGTGAGCCAAATTTCGCGTCTGCGAGAGATGGGTATTGGGGTGGCGGTGGATGACTTTGGGGTGGGATATTCGTCATTAAGATATCTGCAACTGTTGCCGATATCAAGGATTAAGATCGATAAAGCCTTCGTGGCGAATGTTGAAACCAATGATGCTATCGCCCGGGCGATCATCGCCATTGCCCAGAGTTTGAAGCTGGACGTGGTGGCTGAGGGGGTGGAAACCGCGCGGCAAGTCCAACATCTGTTGCAAATGGGGTGCGATAGGGCGCAGGGATTCTATTATTCGAAGGCGGTCCCGTCAGAACAACTACGACTGCGTTATGAATGGGAATCCACTTCGGTGCGGTAACGTTTTGGTTACAACTGACGTTTACACTTTAGTGACAGTGAAGACGAGGTGAACCATGAAAGCCAAAGATGTCTTGAGTAATCAGATAGTTTATTTAACCTATGTGCTAAAAGACTTTCCAGATATTGCAGATGCAGAGATTTTTCGTCCTATTTCTGACAATCTGCACCAGATGAGGCAAATGAGCGACCTTCCCCAAGCCGCTCAGATTATCGTGGCCAACACCGAGAAAAAACTGGCACGATGGCTCGAACTGCGCCTCACGGTGTCACGATATAGTGTGGAACGCGTATTGATGACTTTGAAATTGGTCATGCAGCAGATGAATTCCTCTGGAGAATCCCTAGCCTGAGGTCCTTCGCCTATGGAAGCTAATATTCCCTCAGACGATGAGCGCCATCCGAACCCGGTTATCCCCGAGGAGTGTTCTTGGCCGTGTGGGATTGATGGTATAATGAAGCGGAAATCCGGCTCAGGGGTTCTGCGCGGGGTGTTTTCGTGTGTCACTTATGGAGTGGGCACGGATGATCGCGTGCTGAGAGTGATACATAGGGTGGATTCATAAGGGAATCGCAAAGGGAGAGTGTCGATTGACCAAGCGACCGATTACGGTGGCGTACGGAGATGGCATAGGGCCAGAGATCATGCGAGCAACATTGGCAGTGCTGGATTCTGCGGGGGCGGAGCTAGACATTGACGTGGTTGAAATAGGAGATAAGGTCTATCGGCGGGGAATTGATACGGGACTTGATCCCAAGGTATGGGACTCGATAGCGCGTACCAAGGTGCT
>NZ_JBYCKN010000123.1:0-15296 GCF_057473405.1 Sulfobacillus sp. TH-112 | reverse complement strand
ATGCGCTCCAACACGGTGGTGTCTCTCTCGATCACCTGAAGATCCATGGCACAGTGGGCCAATACCTGTTTGACCACGTAACACCATAGTTGCTCCTGCCACCACAAATTTTCTTCAAAGGTGCAAAAAGCCATTTCGGGCTCAACCATCCAAAACTCGGTCAAGTGCCGGCGGGTCTTTGACTTCTCAGCGCGAAACGTAGGACCAAACGAATAGACGCGCCCCAGTCCCATGGCCAGCGCTTCCATATAAAGCTGTCCCGATTGAGACAAGAAGGCGGGCTCACCAAAGTAGTCAATGCCAAACAGGGTGGTGGTCCCTTCTGCAGCAGCGGGTGTAATAATGGGAGGGTCGGCAACGATAAACTCGTGATCATCTAAAAAATTTCGGGTGGCGCGTACAATGCACGCCCGAATACGCAATATCGCCGCCTGCTTCGAACTTCGTACCCACAGATGTCGATGTTCCATCAAGAAATCCACACCATGCTCCTTGGGTTGAATGGGGTAATCCACGCTCGACGACAACTTCTCAATACGATGTACCTCAAGCTCCACTCCAGATGGGGCCCGACTGTCAGCACGCACTACACCACCGATACGAATCGCCGTTTCCAGGCTAAGACTGTCCCACGTCTCAAATCCAACCTGTTCTACCGCCGGACCACTGCCCCGAATCACCCCTTGGACCTGACCGCTGCCATCCCGGATTACCATAAAGTGAATTTTCCCGGAGGACCGGAAGTGTGTAATCCACCCCTCGATCGTGACGCTCTCTCCAACTTCGTGATCCAAATCCCGGATTAACCGTGTACTCATCACTAAGCCTGTCCCTTCTGAAGCAAGTTTCGGAAAATGACGAGCCGTTGGATCTGATTCGTCCCCTCATAGATTTGCGTGATTTTGGCATCTCTCATCATTCGCTCGACCGGATAGTCCTGGACATAACCATATCCTCCAAACAGTTGCACAGCATCTGTGGTCACCTTCATCGCGGTGTCAGAACACATGAGCTTAGCCATAGCAGAAAAGCGGGTAACGTCTGGGGAAGACGTCGCCTCGAATCCCGCCGTCTCCACCACGGTTGCCGCCTTGTATAATAGGTGGCGACTGGCTTCAATAGTCGTCTCCATATCGGCCAACATAAATTGAATGGCCTCTTGCTCAATAAGCGGACGACCAAACTGCTCGCGCGCCTTCAAGTGCTCCACCGTCACATCGAGCGCTCCTTGAGCGATACCTAAGGCTTGAGCAGCAATCCCGGGACGCGTACGATCTAACGTACGCATGGCAATTTTGAATCCGTCGCCTTCACGTCCCAAAAGATTCTCCTTGGGCACACGCACATCGTCAAAGTTTAACATCGCGGTCTGTGAACCACGAATCCCCATTTTCTTTTCGATACGACCCACGGAGACCCCGCTTGACTCACCGTCGACCACAAATGCGGACACGCCACGCACGCCCGCCGAGGTATCCGTCGAGGCAAAGACCACTACCGTCTTAGCCAGTCCTCCGTTGGTAATAAAGACCTTAGTGCCCGTAATCCGATAGCTATCCCCATCTAGAATAGCTCGAGTCTTGGTACCTCCCGCATCGGATCCTGCATCTGGCTCGGTGAGCGCAAACGCCGCTAATTTCTTCCCTGTGGCAACGGCAGGGATAAAACGTGCTTTCTGTTCAGGGGTCCCCGCGACCAATATGGGCATGGCCCCTAAATGTTGCGCTGCAATAATAAGACTCGATGTCGCGCATACGCGCGCCACCTCCTCCACCGCAATACAAAAAGTAAGAAGATCGGCTCCTCCCCCACCCAGGGATTCGGGCATCCCGACCCCGATCAATCCAACCTCTGAAAATAACTGGGCGATATCCCAGGGAAATTGGCCCGTCTCATCAATTTCGGCCGCCCTGGGCAATACTCTCTCCAAAGCCAATCGCCGCACCGTCTCTTGAAATATCCGCTGTTCGTCGCTAATCCCATATTCCATCAGGCCTGCTATCTCCTCTCCCGACTCATGACGCCATTTTAGCATTTTCCGGCATAGGTGGGCAGTTGAACCAAGCATTCACGTGCTACAATGAGCATGGAGGGAGGGCGAACGCCATTATGGCCAATCGAGATAGTTTTACGATGCCATTACTCACCGTAGCACATGTCATTTTCCCCGGCGTAATAAGTGAGCTAGAATTCCACCCGGCCTCCATGGGTCAGTCCGCGCGACGCGCGATGGAACAAGACCGATCATTGGTCATGGCACTGGAACTGGAAAACCACGAACCCATCACCACCATCGCCACGACAGCTCGCATCTTGGAGATGCAATCTCAACGCGATGGCTGGCGTATGATAGTGGTCGGAATCCAGCGTGTCTATATCCTCCAATATCGTCACCAAGGGACCAGTCTTATTGGGCAATTCCGATATGTTTCTGACTCCGAGGATTCAGTCGCCCCCATTTTAGTGCAAGAAGCCTGGGCGCTCGCGTCTGAATTGTGGGCTTTGGTAGAGTCCCCACATCACAATCTGGGGTTGCCGCAAGACGCGGCACTGCTGTCATATTGGATCGCGGCACACGTTCCCCTCAGTGCCACCACTCAGCAGGAATTGCTCGAAATCTCCACTACCCGCAGTCGTTTAGCTAAAGAAGTCTCTCTCATGCGCACACTGATCGAAGGATTACGCGCCGAACACCACCGTTAGCGGTGGCCAAAACGATCTAGCGCTGGCAATAGGATTTCGGTGGCCCACTGAGCCCAGTATCGTGGGTTAATATTCAGACGATTAAAGTCGGCCTGCCGAATCCAATCGCTCATCGGAATAGCGGCCACGCCGCCCACGATGATCCCTAGATGCCCTGGATGAGCCGAAGTCGGCCATTCAATTTGCGCTTTAATCCCGTGCCGGGATTCTGCCACCCAGAGACCCGGTTGAGACTCAAACCGATTAATGGTCCAACCGGGTGGGACACGCACACGACTCGCCTCGCTGAGTGATGGAGTTCTCCACCGATAGGTTTTAAGAAACCGCAACAACGCATCTCGTCGTTGATGGTCACCGTATTCCCGCTCCAAGTCTTCCCACCGCCCAGCATGTTTCACCGGGAGCGACAGGGGGCGAATTTGCAAAATTGGGATTTGCCGTTGTTCCCGACGTAGTTCCATCCACGCGTGCAGACTATCGTCCGTCCGTGGTGAATAAGTGGCCTCAAGACGGCTTCCCCGCTGTACTCGACGCAACGTGACGTCGGTCGACCATCGTGCGGCCCATGTCGGAATCTTCCAAGTCGCTTGCACCCGAACATGCGCTGGCTCTTGGGTCTCGAGTAGCGCTTCCATCCAGGTCGGATGATTACCCTTTATGGTTAATTCGCACGATACGTAGCGCACATCGATCCCAAGCAACTGTTCCTTGAGTGAAGCCGTTTCTTGAAGCCACTTCACCCTCACAGGACGATCTCCTAGTCGGTCAACTAATCGAAACCAAAACTGAATAAATCGCTCATCGGACTCATCGTGAGACGTTTGATTAGACGCCAATGTCCACTCTTCCCATCCGGTGAGCCACGAGCGTTGTTCCACGACGCCCCAATCCATCCTCTGCGCTCGTTGAATCCGCCCCTCGGACCACCACTCCAGTTCTTGGTCAATGTGCCAACTTGCTGGGTCCCACACATCTTCCACGAGTGCCCAGACCCACGACTGCCTTGCAGCCCGCACCACAATATGTCCCGGCATCCATCCCACCCAGGCATCTTCTCCACAGGGAATCCAAATGCGCTCCGGTCCCAACCCCACTAGAAACGGACCCACGTAGTTCCAAGTCGCGGACAATTCCATAGGATCGAGCCAAGCATCGATCATGAGCGGCTGCGTTTGATAGGCGAGCCACGGTTGCAACGCTCGTAGCCCACGAGCACGCATCACTAGCGTTCGATCTTCAACGACCTTACCTGCACTCAAAAGCCAGTCCTCCGTGGCTTTTGCATCACTCCAAAATGACTGTACCCGTTTGGCCTGAGGAGCCTCTGAGAATTGTGCTAGGTAGCGCATGTGTCACCGACCTCAAAATTGATTTCTCTATGATATCCGATTTTGCGGCCCGACACACGCGCCAAAATCCTATCGGCTCAGCAATGTTCCTACGTATTGCAAAATCGCCTGACTACACTCCGCGCAATAGCCATCGTGGTCGATAAGACGCGCAGCGACATCGTTCAACTTGCGCAACTGGTCGTGGTCAGGGGTGCGCGTAGAGGTGGTAATCTTGACGACATTCTTGAGGTCATTAAAGAGCTTGTTTTCAATCGCTTGTCGTAAGCCGCTGTGGGACTGATAGTCAAAGCGCTGGCCATGACGCGCCAATGTTGAAATTCGAATTAAAATTTCTTCTCGAAACGCTCGCTTAGCATTCTCGGTAATCCCGATTTGCTCTTCAATGGACCGCATCAACTTTTCATCTGGTTCCACTTCCTCATCAGTAATCGGATCGGTGAGCTTCATTTTATTGACATAGGCTTCGGCATTGTCGAGGTAATTGTTCAAGAGCGCCTGCGCGGATTCCTCAAACGAATACACAAAGGCTTTCTGCACCTCGATTTTCGCTAAGTCATCAAACTCCTTACGCGTGTCATAAATCAGATTGAGAAGACGGTCGCGTTCCTCCTCTTTGAGACCCGTGTGTTGCTCAAGGCCATCTTTCAAAGCTTTTAGGGCATCGAGCGGATTGATACAGCTCACGTCGTGACGGACTAATGCCGTGGAGAGTCGGTTAATCACGTAGCGAGGTGAAATGCCATCCATTCCCTCCAAAGGAAATTCCTCACGAATCTCCTTCACATCCTTCGCAGTGTATCCTTCCACGGACTGCCCGTCCAAAAGCCGCATTTTCTTTACTAATGACATACCCTGCTTTTTAGATTCTTTCAAACGGGACAACACCGCAAATATACTTGCCACGCGTAAGGTATGAGGCGCCAGGTGCACGGAGTTCAGTCCCGACTCTCCGATCAGTTTCTCGTAAATGCGCATTTCGTCGGATACGCGAAGGTTATAAGGGATACGCACCAAAATCATCCGATCGCGCAGCGCCTCATTCTTTTTGTTTTCCACAAATTGGAGGTATTCGCTTTCGTTAGTGTGACTCACAATCACTTCGTCCGCGTAGATCATCGAAAAGCGCCCAGTCTTAATGTTTTGTTCTTGTGAGAGCGTCAGTAGCCCATACAAAAATTTTTCATCACACTTGAGCATCTCGATGAACTCCATCAAGCCGCGATTGGCGATGTTGAGCTCACCATCAAAACGGTAAGCGCGCGGGTCCGACTCCGATCCGTACTCACCGATGGTCGCCAGATCAATCGAGCCCGTGAGTTCGCTGATATCCTGGCTCTTCGGGTCACTAGGTGAAAAAGTCCCGATGCCTACGCGACTCTTCTCGGAAAACAAGATGCGACGTACCGGGACATTGTCAATGTGCCCGTGATAGTCGTCCTGCAGCCGTTGACGACAGACTGGGCAGAGATCTCCCTCAATATAAAGACCATAATCACGGTACACCTCTTCACGCAAAACCGAGGGAATAAGATGCAGTGGTTCTTCCTGCATGGGGCAATCTGAAATGGCATAGGTGACACCGGCTTCGCTGCGAGAGTATTCTTCCAATCCCCGCTTCAACAGCGCAACCAAGGTGGATTTCCCTCCACCAACCGGACCCATGAGCAATAAAATCCGCTTTCTGACCTCCAAACGCTGGGCCGCGGAATGGAAGTAGTCCATCAATTGATCCAGTGAGTGCTCTAATCCAAATAATTCCTCGTCAAAGAATCGGTATCGTCTCACGCCATCTGGCCCGATCGTTAACCCCGGTTCGCATATCATGTCATAAATGCGGGCGTGCGACAATCGCGCTAACCGCGGTTGTTCTCGGACCCGGTTAAAATACTCTCGAAAAGTCCCCTGCCATTGCAAATCGTTTTCTCGGCTGCGATAATCTTGAATCCGCTCCCAAAGATCCATGATGACCCTCCTTTTCTTTGGTGATCTCTCCGCCGATAATGAATCCCTAGAGACTCACTTGGGTCGATACCTGTCCGTCATAGCTCATCACAAGACGCTTATCTTGCAACCGAGTTTCTAGGTGTACCGGACGCCCCCAGAGCGTGTACACATGGTGCAACGTCATCTCGGCATAGTGAATATCAAGATCCGACCCTTCGTGGCGATGCAGCAGATAAAGCTCGCCACGGCGGTTAAAGTCGCCATCATCAACATGAACCACAGGAAGCCCGCCGTGGACTAAGTCGCGCACTAACTGATCGCGCACCACTTCAAACTGACGACTTTTAAGAACTACCCTATCCTCATCCGGCCCATATAGCATGAGATGCAGCGACTGGGCGATCTCTTCGGTCAGATGATTGCGCACAAACGACACATCATCTTCCATGGTTCGCGTTAAAAATAAGCCGCTCTTTCCCTCTCTTTGCTCAATATCTTGAAAAATCGCGAGTCCCAGGGCATAGGGGTTGATTTGATACATAAGCGGCTGTGTCACTTGACTGTGGAGACGAGCAAAATCCACATAATCCTGATCGGATAGCGCTAGCTCGCGCATCAACGTCAGATGCCAATAGCTCGCCCAGCCCTCGTTCATGATTTTGGTCCTCATCTGCGGCCAAAAATAAATCATTTCATCGCGCACCATGCTCATTACATCACGCTGCCAATCGGTGAGGTGACGGCTTTGGGTGAGCAGAAATAGCAATAGGTCCTCTTCACGATTCACATCCGACTTAACCTTCGAACTAGTGTCCCGAGGGTAAGATTCTGAACGCCAGTCACCGGATCTCACCGAGTGATGCAACGGCCCTCGCGACACCTCCCCACGGTCGATACGCGTCAAATTGGGCGTCGGCGGCATCACGTGCGTCTCTAGTGCCAAGACTGCATCCAAAAATCTTTCGACTTCATCTCTGCCAAATTCAAATTCATATTGCCGCACGCGTTCTGCGTGACGAGAGACAATATCAATCATGTCGGCAGCGGTACCTTGGAAGCACTGATTATGATGAAAGAAGTCGACATGCCCCATAACGTGAGCCCGAACAAACGTATTTTCCAGTTCCGAATTCGAGTCCAACAAAAACGCATAGGACGGATCGGCATTAATTACCATCTCATATAACTTATTGAGACCGTAGTCGTAGCGCATTTTCATCGCGTGATAGGCCTTCCCGTATGACCAGTGAGACATGCGCCCCGGGATAAGATACGCCGCGTACTCGTATAGAATCGAAGCCGGCACACTTTCAAAAATGACGGGATAGGGATCCAATCCCCGATCCCTAGCGAGGAGCCAAAGATCGCGGTCTGACGGGTACGCCGGTGTGCTCATTCGTTTATCCCTCCTGCCGAGGAAAAAAGGCTTGCAATGCAGGATACACATCTTGGCGCTTGGTAATAGTCACCGTCTTAAATCGAGGATGTTGTATGCGACTAAACGCCGACATCAGTGTACTGGTGTAGCCTCCCTCGCGAATCTCCCCATAGCCAAACACGTTGATTTTGGTCAACAATCCTTCCAAAATATCGACGGTACGGCGATTGTCAGCATCCGACCAGTTATCCCCATCCGAAAAGTGAATCGGATAGATATTCCATAGGGCCATCGGAAATCGGGCAGTGATAAGGTCCTCGCACAATTGATACACCGAAGAGACTTTAGTGCCGCCACTTTCGCCCAGTTTGAAGAACTCCTCCTCTCCCACCTCCCGGGCCTGTGTGTGGTGGACCAAAAACACCACCTCCACGGCGCGATATTGAGTCCGTAAAAATCGCAGCATCCAAAAGGCAAAGGTACGGGCCATCATTTTTTTAAAGTCACCCATCGACCCGGAAATATCTCGCATAAAGATCACCACGGCATGGTCTTCAGGTTCTTTCTCGTCTATCCAAGTCTTAAATCGCAAATCTTCATCCCGCCAGTCTCCCACCCCAGCGTGACCTTGACGTGCATTACGCACTAAGTTCTCCTTCAAACTATGGCGCTTATCGAGGTTCCCCATCAGACCGTGCTGACTAATGTCTCGAAATTTCGCCGCCGGATGCGCCAGTGTACCCTGAGGTTTGGGCTTGAGATACGGAAGCCCAAGATCTTCAAACAATAATCCAGCAATATCATCAATATCCACTTCGGCCTCAACGTAATCTATTCCCGGAACGTGCCCAGGCTGTCCCGAACCTGTCGCAGGGTCTCCTCCCCGACCAGTGGGCAACCTCCCTAAAACATCACCAGGATTCCCTTTGCCCTGGTCCTGACCCACCCGATCTCCTTTCCATGGGTGATAGCGAAACCGATACTGTTCTAAAGATCGAATCGGCACTTTAATCACTCGATCTCCATCCGCTGCAATAATACTTTCTTCGGAAATCAGGTCGGATAGCCGTTCTTTCAGCGCATGCTTTACTTTCTCCTGATGCCGCTGCTGATCAGCGGCCCCTTTGCGTTCAAGAGACCAATCGGGTAGAAATCCCCGCACATCGGACACCCCCCTTCCCGTGAGAGTAATCCATCATATGCGGAATTCGACTGAGTTTTGCCTAAGTGCCAACAAAAATTGGCGAGAGACCCGATGGCCTTTGACCTCGATATTGCCATCCGCGAAACCGTGATCTCGTCTCAACCGGCAGAAATACGCTCCACCGCCCCGGGACCACCCTTAGGGCATCGGGCGAGCCCACTATTCGATGCCGGGTTGAGTGACCGCTAGCAGTTCGTGGTATTGCTCTGCTGTAATGTGGACGGAGCGCGCCCGGGCGCCATCGGAGGGTCCAATGTAGTTTCGACTTTCAAGAGCATCAATCAAGCGTGCCGCACGCGTATAGCCAACCCGCAATCGACGCTGCAGCATAGACGTCGACGCTTGCTGACTCTCATACACAATTTTGAGCGCATCGAGAAATAGCGGGTCCGTATCGTCCGACGACACCGTCTGAGACAACATCTCGTCGCTAAAGTCAGGCGATTCCGCCGGCGCCTCTCTCTGCCCATTTTGGTCTCGCAAAAATTTGACCACCGACTCAATTTCCTGCTCAGTCACAAATGCCCCTTGTACTCGCTGGGGCTTGGGCGACCCGACCGGCGAAAACAACATATCTCCCCGGCCTAAGAGCTTTTCCGCTCCCGCGGCGTCAAGAATGGTGCGAGAGTCCACCTGGCTTGACACCGCAAAGGCAATCCTCGACGGGACATTAGCCTTAATCGTACCGGTAATGACGTCGACCGAGGGGCGCTGCGTTGCCACCACCAGGTGCAATCCGGCTGCCCGAGCCATCTGGGCAAGACGCGCAATCGACTCCTCGACATCTTGAGGAGCCACCATCATCAAGTCCGCTAACTCGTCAATAATAATGACAATGAGGGGCAAGTGCTCTTCTCCCAATTCATTAAATCGCGTGACGTCCCTTACCCCTTGAGCCGCAAACAAGCGATATCGCCGCTCCATCTCCTGAACTGCCCAGCGGAGGGCGCCGGCGGCCTTTTTCGGCTCCGTGACCACCGGGCTCACAAGATGCGGAATGCCATTATACACCGAAAGCTCGACTACCTTAGGGTCAATTAGGAGTAAGCGTACCACGTCAGGGCTTGAGCGATACAATAAACTGGTGATCAGCACGTTGATCAACACGCTTTTACCAGATCCCGTGGCTCCCGCCACCAGCAAGTGCGGCATCTGATCTAAACGCGCCACCATCGGGGTCCCTGCGACATCTCGTCCCAATGCGACACTCAGTGGCGAACCCGACTCAGTAAAAGGCGCGCTTTCTAATACCTCGCGCAACAAGACTGCTGATATCTGATCATTGGGTACCTCAATACCGATCGCCGATTTGCCGGGAATAGGTGCTTCAATGCGAACGCCAGTAGCAGCTAACGACAGCGCAATGTCATCAGCCAAATTCACAATCCGCGACACCTTCACCCCGGGCGGTGGGACAATTTCAAACCGCGTGATGGCTGGCCCTTGGCTTACTTCGCTGAGTCGCACTTCAATACCGAACTGCCGCAATGACTCAATCAGCACGCGTCCTCGTTCTTCCGGCGACGGCCCCCGCCGCGGGCCGCCTGATGCCGATACCGGCGCTGTTAACAAGGCCAGGGGAGGGGGCAAATAGGGCTGACCGGTGCGGGAAAATACCGGAGGTTGTACGACTGGTGGCGGACTGACCACCCGTGGGGAGACCGCCAGTGGTAGCGGACTCGGCGAAGGAGCCTCTTCGTCAACATCCTCAACCGGAATAAGGACCTTCGGAGAAACGGGCTTCTTTGCCGTCCGTGGTGGCTTGGGAGAAGCCGCCGTGGCGGGCGCTAACGTTCTCTCATCCACAGGATAGATCCAGTCGCGCATCATTAGAATAACCAGCACTCCTCCTCGGAGAATACCCTTAAGAATGGCCAAAGCCACTCGTCCAAACTGACGCGCACCGTTCATGACACTCCCACCGGTAATTAACATCAGCCCCAAAACAATGAGCACAATCCCGAAAATGATCGCTCCAGGATGTCCTAGCGCCATCGCCGTCAAGTGCAAGAGACCGGTGCCTACAATTCCACCGGTTCCCTTGCCACCAAATCCCACTAACACTGTTAATCCCATGTAACATAAAAGAGATCCCCAGGCGCGGCGCTGACGACTCAAGCTCGGCTGATTATATAATCGCAATCCCCCAGTGATAATAATGGCCGCCGGCACCACCCAGGCTAAGAGACCAAACAACACTAGGAGGCCGCTTCCAAGGTCTCTCCCTAAAACACCGCTTTTGGGAAACACCAGCGACAAATAACCCAATATCCCCAACGCTATCAGAAGAACGCCAGCCATTTCCCGACGCATATCTCCTGTCACTTGCTTGAATAGCGAACGCACAATTATCCCCCAATGACATACCCTAAAATGGCAATTGCTGCGGTATAAATCGCGCACGCCTTCCACCATCGTGGACGACTGACAATCCCTTTCACCCATTTTATCGCAATGAGACCCGTAATCGCAGCAACTAAACATCCACTCGCCATGATTCCGATAGAAATATGCGAAGATAAGAGCTGAGGCACCTCAAAAATAGAGGCCCCCAGCGTGACAGGAATAGCCATCAGAAAGGAAAATTGAGCCGCATCTTGCGCCTCAATACCACACACCCGTGCCATGGTAATGGTAGTTCCGGACCGGGAGAGGCCTGGCCATAGGGCGAGCGCCTGTGCACAGCCGATTGCGATAGCTTGCCAGAGAGACAATCGCCGAAGGGGCGTTTCGCTGGTCATCGGCCTGGGTGTAATCAGAAGAATGAGTGTTGTGCACAGCCAGCCCAACGCAGCCGACTCGAGCGAAAAGTCTTTTTCAATCAGATGTCCGACGAAAACGCCGGCCAGGGCAGCAG
Source organism: Sulfobacillus sp. TH-112 (assembly GCF_057473405.1). Taxonomy (NCBI): domain Bacteria; kingdom Bacillati; phylum Bacillota; class Clostridia; order Eubacteriales; family Clostridiales Family XVII. Incertae Sedis; genus Sulfobacillus; species Sulfobacillus sp. TH-112. The sequence goes on along the minus strand of NZ_JBYCKN010000123.1, from coordinate 3,858 downwards.
GGACTGACGCCACGGCCAGTCGCCACAATGTCGCCCAGGCCTGACCGTCTCCTCGCCAGAGCTGTCGTACCCAAACATGGAGCCAGGCCCGATATGCCCATAAAATGGCAGCCAACGTCCCCAAATGCAGTGCCACTTCCAGCGCTGCGCCGGGAGATTGTAGTCCGAGCCACTCCTTGGCCAAAATCAAATGTCCGGATGAACTGACCGGCAAAAACTCGGTAAAGCCTTGTATGATGCCTAGTATCCATACCGATCCCAATAGCGCCCCCTCCTCGTCCTCTTTACAAGGTATCGGGGAGCGGGCGCGATATGCCTATGCTACATGAATATGAGATTCTGCGGTTGATATTGAGGGTCTAGGTAATCTTGTGGATCGGTCGACACAAGTCGTTCGAGCCGCCATTGGTCCTGACGATCGCGGCGTGCAATGACGATTCGACCATTGACCTGATATTCACGCATGTCTGTAAGTACGGCGTCCGTAGGATAGATGTCCTCCATCGCTACTGGTGTGTACAGCATAACCGTGACCTCCTCTCATCATCACTGTGATTTTTTGGCGCTCCGATGCCCTTTTTTTCGCGGAGTGGGACGCTCGGGCACCATCTCATGCAGCTTTTTGAGGGCATCGTCAATCCCCCCCACTGCGTTAATAAGACCACAATCCACCGCATCTTTACCCACCATCACCGTCCCGATGTCCCGCGCCAGTTCTCCGGTACGAAACATGAGTTCCCGATAGTGTTCTTCCGAAATATGGGAGTGATCCGTAACGAAACGCACCACGCGGTCTTGCATCTTATCCAAATATTCGTAGGTCTGCGGCACCCCAATAACCAGTCCATTCATGCGAATTGGATGAATCGTCATCGTCGCCGTGGGAGCAATAAAGCTATAATCGGCAGCCACCGCTACCGGCCCGCCGATGGAGTGCCCACCACCCAACACTAAAGACACCGTGGGCTTAGACAAACTCGCAATCATTTCGGACAAAGCCAATCCGGCTTCGACATCACCACCGACAGTGTTGAGAACCAGCAACAACCCTTCAATGTCGGAATTTTCCTCGATGGCCACGAGTTGAGGAATCACATGCTCATACTTGGTCGTTTTATTTTGTGAAGGCAGCACCATGTGTCCTTCAATCTGCCCAATGATCACCAGCGTTTGAATGGGAGACTTTTGCTGCGGTACGCGAGTGGTCCCCAGTTCTGTAATATTGTCCACGACACCCTTACTTGAGCGCCCGCGTGGCTCAACCTCTGGTTCAGCCTCCATAAGAAGAAATCTTCGTGGCCGCATGGCCCACCTCCTTGATCGTCTCGCCCGATAGTGTGTCCCATTTGCCAGTGTTATTCCCCCGTCCCTTGCATATCAGTAGATGACGAGGAGGTGAATGATACATGCCCTGGTGGACGATTGGAGCAAAAGTGAGTCGATTAGTGGCGCCGCCATTATTTTTAGGTCTTGGAGTCACCTTGGGAGGCGGCCTGATAGGATCCCTGGGGGAATCTTTAGCCAGCAACTTAGGGCCGGCCGATCCCAGTCAACTCGCCTTTAAAATACGTATATGGGCGGTCGCGGTAGCCATTGGAGGCGCCTTAACCGCCCTCGAAAATCTTGAAAAAAGCCTCTCGACTCGGGCCATGATTGACATCGCTCGCGGCGGAATTACGCTAATGTCGGCCTATGCCGGTGCTCAATTGGGCTATTGGCTCATTCTCTGGTGGATGCACTCATGAAGGGACATCGGGTACCCATCGCGGGCTTCGCGGTCGGTCTCATTCTCGGAATGGCAATGGTCCAAGCAAAAACCTATGTTGCACGACAACATCTTCTTCAGGAAGTCGGGCGCCTATCCGTGACAGTGCGCCATTTAGAACGGGAAACCCTACGCCTAAGAGACCACATTGCTGCTCTCAATCGGCAACCATCCTCCGCTCCCTCCATTCACTCAATCACGCTGGAAGTCATAAAAAGTCCAGTGCCGCTCATCGATGTCGAGGGAGCACTGGAAATTTATACAGAGCCCCTACTCGGGGTTCCGCTAGCTCATCTTAAATTAACCCTTCTCTACCATTTGTTCGAAGATCGCCGTATCACCTTGGATCACACGGTGTATCGCGTGCATGTGGTCGGCTTTATTGCATCCACCGACACGACAATTGTCCTTCGTCTAGAGAAGCGTCCTTAAACCTCCATAATGATCGGCAGAATCATGGGTCGCCGGCGGGTCTTCTCCCATAAAAATCGTCCCAGGGTTTCGCGCACGGCCGATTTGATGGCGGACCACTCCGAGAGATTGTTTCCTTCCAGTTGCGCGAGAGCTCCTTTCACCCGATGTCTCGCCTCATCCAGCAAGGCTTCAGATTCTCGCACGTAGACAAATCCCCGTGATACAATATCGGGACCCGACACCAAGAGACCATTCTGCGCATCCATGCCCACCACGACGATAAGAATACCGTCATTCGCTAACTGCTTGCGGTCACGCAAGACAATGTTCCCTACATCGCCCACACCGACCCCATCGACCAATACCTTTCCCGAAGGGACACTTCCCACCATATTGCCACTTGTCTTGGTGAACTCAAATATGGTGCCATTTTCTCCAATCAACACATGCGCAGGGTCCATCCCGACTTCGTGTGCCAACCGTGCATGATGGACTAAATGACGATATTCGCCATGGACAGGTACAAAGTATTGAGGCCTGACCAGGTTCAGCATGAGCTTCAGTTCTTCCTGACAAGCATGTCCAGAGACATGAATGCCTGCGCCACCTCCATAGACCACATTGGCTCCCAATCGATATAAATTATCGACCGTGCGCGACACATACTTCTCGTTACCCGGAATTGCGGTCGCCGATATAATTACGGTATCGCCGGGCAATATGGTCACCTTGCGGTGGTCGGCCGTCGACATTCGAGTCAATGCTGACATCGGTTCACCCTGCGACCCAGTAGTGACAATCACAATCTGCTCAGCGGGAAGTTTTTTCGCTTCTTCGATATCCATCCAAGTTCCTGGCGGAAAATCAAGATATCCCAATTCAATCGCCTTTTGGACCACGTTCTCCATACTTCGTCCCACCACCGCCACCCGACGATGACTGCGTACTGCGGCTTCGACGACCTGACGGACGCGATGCACCTGAGAGGCAAACGAGGCCACAATGACTCGACCATCAGCAGCCTCGATCACCCTATCGAAGGTTTTCCCTACCGTCTTTTCTGAAGGGGTATAGCCAGGCCTTTCCGCGTTAGTGGAATCCGCGAGCAACAACAAGACACCCTCCCGACCCACTTCCGCCAGCTTGTGAAAGTCGGCCACATGACCATCGACTGGCGTATGGTCAAACTTAAAGTCCCCGGTGTGCACAATCGTACCAACCGGGCTTTTAATGATAAGTCCAGTGGCATCCGGGATGGAATGATTGACGCGAAAGTGTTCCACCGCAAAGCTGCCGAGGCGAACAACTTCGCCGGGCACGAGTGGCCGTGAGGCTGGATGCAAGGTCAGTTGATGCTCCTGAAGCTTCATTTCGACCAATCCCATCGTCAGCTTCGCGCCATAAACCGGAACGGTCAGTTGTCGAAGAACGTAAGGTAACGCGCCAATATGATCTTCATGGCCGTGGGTCAGAAAAATCCCCCGCAACCGGTCTTTATTTTCTAACAGATAGGTAATATCGGGAAGCACAATATCGATTCCCGGCATATCCTCCTCGGGGAATGCCAACCCCGAGTCAATTAAAATGATGTCATTGCCATAGGCCACTGCCGCCATATTTTTACCAATTTCTCCAAGTCCCCCCAGGGGAATAAATTGGAGTTTACCAGCACCTGGTCT